>DATDEH010000049.1 GCA_036523395.1 Candidatus Limnocylindria bacterium
GGCACGTAGGCGCACCGCGGCGGGACGAAGAACGCCGCGGGATCGTCGACGATCTCGCCGTTCCAGCGGATCTCACCGCCGTCGCGCGGCAGCAGGCCGAGCAGAACGCGGAGCAGCGTCGTCTTGCCGGCGCCGACACGGCCGGTCACGACCGTGAACTCGCCGCGCCGCACCGTGAGCGAGATGTCGGCGATGCCCGCGCCGTCGCCAGCGGCGCGGCCGAAGTGATACGTCAGGCCGACGGCGTCGAGTCGCAGCAGCTTTTCGACGGCCGCGCTGTCCATCCGCGCCGCGCGTGGCTCAGCCTGCGCCGGCTCCTTGAGATCGAGCGGCGTGCTCACGACCAGGGCCGCGGCCGGCACGTTCGTCGCGCTGCCGGCGCGCATGAGGGCGAGCATGCGCGCCACCGACACGCCGAGCTGCTTGTACTGCGTGAGGAAGAGGCCAAGGAAGCCGCTGAACTCGGTGACGAAGCCGAGATACGACACGAAGAGCGCGAAGTCGCCGACCGTGAATGTGCCGTCGCGCATCGCCTGGGCGCCGAGGAGCAGGATGAGACCGGTCCCGAGATACACCGTGTTCCAGTAGACGGACCCGGTGAGAAGCGAGATCTTCCGCTCGCGCAGTACCGCGCGGCGGCGCAACTCGCTGAGCCGATGGAAGTGATCGACGACGCCGCGCTCCGCGCGCGCGATCTGCACCGCCTGGACCGCGCCGAAGATCTCGCCGAGCGCCCCGGTCACGCGGCTCGTCGCGACCTGGCTCGCCGCACGCGACTGCTGCAGACGGCGTGTCACGACCTGCGCCACCGCGACGATCGCCAGGAGCGGTAGGAAGACGAAGATCGTGATCGCAGCGTTCACACTGATGAGGATCCACATCGCCGCGACCGCGAAGATGGTCTCGCTGATCATGTCGACGGTCCAGTCGCTGCCGTCCTCGGCGTACTGCACGTCGTCACGGAACACGCTCAGCGCCTCACCGGGTGAGCGGTCGAGCGCGCGCGCGCCGGGCCGTCGCAGGATCTCCGCGAGCATGTTCCGCTGCAGGACCGCGCTCACGCTGAAGCGGAAGAACAGGTCCCACGTCGACCCCGCGGTCTCCGCGACCGCGCCGGCGATCCCGGATCCGACGAATGCGGCCGCGAGCCAGCCGATCGTTGGCGGGTCGGCATTGCCGCGCTGCAGGGCGTCGAAGGCCTGCTGCGCGACGAGGCCCGGCAGGAGACGCGAGCAGTACACCGCGGTCCACAGGAAGTTGTCCCCGATGTAGATCCACGGCCGGAGCGTCGCCATATGCCAGAGGAAGCGACCCGTGCCGAGCGTCTGCGAGCTCACGCCAGCACCTGCTCGAGGCCGGTCCGAAGGAGATCCGAGAAGCGCGACAACGGATCCTGCGCGAGCGCGGCGCGCGGGCCCTGCTCGACGATGCGTCCGTCCTCGAGGATGAGGATGCGGTCACACCGCTGCAGCGTCGCGAGCCGATGCGCGATGACGATCCCGGTGCGATCGGCGAGCAGCGCGTCGATCGCGCGCTCGATGTGCCGCTCCGTCGCCGAGTCGAGTCGTGACGACGCCTCGTCGAGGATCACCAGACCGGGGTCGCGGAGGAAGACGCGGGCGAACGCGAGCAGCTGCGCCTCGCCAGCGGAGAGGCCGCCGGCGAGCATCTGCGTGTCGAGCGCGCCATCGCCGCCATCGCGCGGGAGCGCGCGCAGCCAGGCACCAAGCCCGATGCGATCGAGCACGGCGGTGATGCGCTCGTCGTCGACGCTGGAGTCGAAGAACGTGATGTTCTCGCGCACG
>DATDEH010000050.1 GCA_036523395.1 Candidatus Limnocylindria bacterium
CCGCTCGATCTGCTGCTCGAGCTGGTCGAGGAGAAGAAGCTCGACATTCTGACTGTGCGTCTCGGCGAGCTCGCCGACGCGTACCTCGCGCGCATACGTGCGCTCGATGCGCTCCCCGCGGAAGAGGTGTCCGCGTTCCTCGCGCTGGCCTCGCGCCTCGTCCTGCTCAAGGCGCGCAGCCTGTTGCCGTCGCTCCTGCCGCTCGCGGAGACCGACGAGGGCGAGAGCGAGGAGGATCTGCGCGCACGCCTGCTCGAGTACGCCGTCGTGCGGGAGCGCGCCGGCGCGCTCGGCGACCGTCTGCGCAGCGGCGAGCGCGGGTTCCATCGCGAAGGCGGAACGCCCGACCTGCCCCCGCGTGGCGGCGAGGTCCTCGCGCTCGCGGCCGCGTGGTCGAAGGTGCTCGCGCTCGCGTCGCGACCACGCGAGGAGGGCCTCGTCGCCCCGGGGGAGCGCTACTCGGTGGAGGAGCGCACCGCCGAGATCGAGGCCATCATCGCCGAGCGCGAGCAAGTGACATTCACCGAGCTGCTCAGCAGCGAGCCCACCCTCGGATGGGCTGTCGTAACGTTCATCGCGCTGCTCGACCTGTACCGGCGCAGCGTCATCGACCTCGAGCAGAGCGAGCTCTTCGCGGACATCCTTATCAGGAGAAAGCAGGCGGCATGAGATCAGGACTGGCGAACGCGGTCGAGAGCGTGCTCTTCGTGGCCGAGAAGCCCGTGTCCCGGGCGGAGCTCGCGCGCGTCGTCGGCGCGACGCCGAAGCAGGTCGAGACCGCGCTCGCGGAGCTCGCCGCGTCGTACCAGGGCACCGGCCTGCGGCTCGCGCACGATGGGGACGATTGGCAGCTCGTGACAGCGCCCGAGCACGCAGCGCACGTCGCCGCATATCTCGGTGCGGATCGCCTGCGTGTCTCGCCCGCGTCGCTCGAAACGCTCGCGATCATCGCGTACCGCCAGCCGGTCACGCGTGCCGACGTCGAATCGATCCGCGGCGTCAACTGCGATCAGACGATCTACACGCTGATGCAGCGGCGACTCATCGAGGAGCGCGGGCGCCGCGAGGCTCCGGGTCGGCCGATCCTCTACGGAACGACCTGGGAGTTCCTCGAGTGCTTCGGTCTGTCCAGCCTCGATGAGCTGCCGCGCGCACTCACGCCCGAGGGCGCGATCCCGGGCCTCGGCGAGCGCGACGCGGTAGGGGACGGCTCGGCGTGATCCGTTTGCAGAAGGTGATGGCCGAGCGCGGCGTCGCCTCGCGTCGCGCAGCCGAGGAGATGATCACTGAGGGTCGCGTTCGCGTGAACGGCGATCTCATCACGACGCTTGGGACACGCGTGGCCGAAGATGCGCACATCGAGGTCGATGGCCGGCTCATCGCCGCGCCAGCCCCGCACCGCTACGTCCTGTTGAACAAACCTGTCGGGATCGTTTCGACCGCGCAGGACGAGCACGGCCGGCGGACCGTCGTCGACCACATCGCTGCTCGCGAGCGTCTCTATCCGGTCGGCCGGCTCGATACCGACTCGGAGGGTTTGTTGCTCCTGACGAACGACGGCACCTGGGCCGAGCGCGTCCTGCATCCGCGTTACGGCCACGAGCGCGAGTACGACCTCTGGGTCGAAGGTGACCTCACCGATGAGGCGCTCGCGCGCCTTCAGCGCGGGATCCCACTCGAGGAGGGCATCGCGCGCGCCGTCCGCGTTTCGGTGCGTTCGCGCTCGCGCGGTCGCTCGCGACTCTCGCTGGTGCTGCTCACCGGATGGAAACGGCAGGTGCGCCGCATGTGCATCGCCGTGGGACTGAAAGTGGCTCGTCTCGTGCGTGTCCGTATGGGTCCGCTCGAGCTGGGAAAGCTCAGACCGGGCGACTTCCGCGACCTCACAAAGCGAGAGATCGACGCGATGACGGCGCCGACCGCGCAGCCGAAGGAGGAGACGGCGCAGGTGGTCGCACGACGGGTGTTGGCGAACGGTCGGGGCGCCGCGCCAGTGCTCCCGCGGCGAGAGCCGCGAACGGTCGCGCAACCGATGACGCGCCGAGCGCCCGTGATTCGACCGCGGGTTGGGCCAGTGGAAAGCGTGCGTGCGGGAGCGCAGCGGGTGACGCGGCGAGGACCCCGAGCCGCGGCAGGACCCGCGGCGCGATTCGAACCACGTCGACGGTCGACGCGAACTGCGGCAGGGCGCGCGGCGCCGCGACGAGGGTCACGATGACGCCTCGGACGATCGCGATCGACGGACCCGCCGGCGCCGGCAAGAGCACGATCGGAGCGCTTGTCGCTGAACGACTCGGGTACGTCTTCCTCGATACCGGCGGCATGTATCGCGCGATCGCGCTCGCGGCCCAACGGAAGGGCGTGGATCCCGACGACGCGGAGCGCCTCGCGCAGATCGCACGCGAGTCGCGCATCACGATCGGCCCACCGACTGTGCGCGATGGGCGCGCCTACACCGTCCTCCTCGATGGCGCCGATGTCACGTGGGACATCCGCTCACCCGAGGTCGACCGCATCGTCTCGCAGGTGGCGCGAGTGCCGGCCGTGCGCGAGGCCATGCTCGAGCAGCAGCGCGAGCTCGCGCGACGCGGTCGCGTCGTCATGGTCGGACGCGACATCGGTACCGTCGTGTTGCCCGATGCCGATTGCAAGATCTTCCTCACCGCGTCCGCGGCCGAGCGTGCGAAGCGACGCGAGGAAGAGCTGCGCTCCCGCGGTCAGGTGCTCCCAAGACAGGAGCTGCTGCAGGAGATCCTCCGGCGCGATCGCATGGACAGCGAGCGGAAGGTCGCACCGCTGCGCACGGCGGACGACGCCGTTGTCGTGCAGACGGATGGGCTGTCCGTCGGTCAGGCTCTGGACCAGGTCCTCGCGATCGTGACGCGTCCGGCGCCGGCGGCGTGATCTCCGACAGCGCACCGGAGTGGCCGGTCGAGCGTCTCTGGCTGTGGAATCTCCTGTTCCCGCCGATCCGCACGATCGTCCAAGCACTCGTCCATGTCCGCGTCGAGGGCCGCGACAACCTTCCGAAGAGCGGGCCCTACATCATCGTGTCGAACCACATCAACTGGAAGGACCCGCCGCTCATCTCGATCAACCTCGATCGATCGGTGCGCTACATGGCGAAGATCCAGGCATTCGGCTATCCGCTCCTCGGGTACATCGTTCGCGCCACAGGCGCGTTCCCGGTGCGACGGGGTGAGGGTGACCGGCGCGCTCTCGTCACTGCGCTGAAGGTGCTCGCGGGCGGTCAGATCCTCGGGTTCTTCCCGGAGGGTCACCGGAGCGAGACCGGCGCGCTCCTGCGGGGCAAGCCAGGTGTTGGATTCCTCGCGACGCGCGCTGGGAACGTGCCGTTGGTACCGATCGCGATGATCGGGACCAAGCAGTCGCTCCTCCGTCTCATGGTCGGCGGGCACGCCGTCTTACGCGTGGGACGACCCTTTCACGTTGCCGATCTCACCGCAGAGGAACGTCGCGACGAGCAAGCGGTGACCGATGCCGTGATGAGACGCATCGCATCCCAGTTGCCCCCCGAAATGCGCGGTGCGTACCCCTAGAATCGATACCAATGGAAGTGCTGCTCGCACGCGAGAACGGGTTCTGTTTCGGCGTCAAGAAGGCGGTCGAGCTGACCGAGGCCGCCGCCGAGACCGGCAAGACCGTTCACAACCTCGGCCAGGTCGTCCACAACCCCAAGATCAGCGAACGGCTCGCCGCGCGCGGGGTCAAGGTCATCAAGGACCCCGCCGACGCGTCGGACGGCATCGTCGTCATCCGCGCGCACGGTGTCCCGCCGGAGGTCCGAAAGCAGATCGAGGACCGCGGCCTTGAGTGCATCGACGCGACGTGCTCGCTCGTTCTTCGCGCGCAGCGCTTCACGAAGCAGCTCGCGGACGAGGGCTACAAAGTGATCATCCTGGGGACACCCGACCACCCCGAGGTCATCGGACTGAAGGGCTTCGCGGGCGACGACTACGTGGTGGTCGAGACGACGGAAGAGTGGTCGAAGCTTCCGAAGATGAAGCGTGCCGGCGTCGTCTCCCAGTCAACACAGCCGCCGTGGGCCTTCAAAGAGCTCGTCGCGCACGTCTCGGAGATCGCGCAGGAGACGAAGGTGTACAACACGGTCTGCCCGGTCACGGTGAAGCGCCAGGTGGCGGCCAGCGAGCTCGCGGAACAGGTGAAGACGATCATCGTCGTCGGCGGAAAGAACTCCGCGAACACGCGAGAGCTCGTGAACCTCGCGAGGATGCAGGGTCGCACCGCGTACCACATCGAGAACGCGAACGAGCTGCAACCCGAGTGGCTGCGCGATCAGGAGCGCGTGGGTCTCATCGGTGGTTGCTCGACGCCTATGGACACGCTTCTTGAGGTCAAGGAGCGCGCCGAGGAGCTCGCGGAAGCGGTCCCGGCCTAACTCGCGTGTCCCGCGCCGTCGTTGCCGTTGTCGGCAGGCCCAACGTTGGGAAGTCGACACTCTTCAACCGCATCGTGGGCGAGCGCGTCGCGATCGTCGAGGATCTTCCAGGCACCACACGCGATCGCGTTTACGCGACCGCCGAATGGCGCGGGCGCGAGTTCTCGCTGATCGACACGGGTGGCCTCGACGATCCACGGGCGGGTGAGATGGAAGCGGCCGTACGGCGTCAGGCCGAGGCCGCGATCGCGGAAGCGGACGTGGTCCTCTTCGTCGTCGACGCGCAGTCCGGCATCCTCCCGGTCGAGCACGACGTCGCCGATCAGCTTCGACGGAGTCGTAAGCCGGTGATCCTCGTCGCGAACAAGGCGGACTCCTGGCGCGGTGAAGCGCAGGCCGCCGAGTTCTACGAGCTGGGTCTCGGCGATCCGTTCCCGGTCTCGGCGATCCAGGGTCACGGGACGGGCGATCTGCTCGACGCGGTCGTCGAACGCCTTCCCGCGGAGCAGGAAGAGGAGCTGTCGACCGACGCGCACATCGCGATCGTGGGGCGGCCCAACGTCGGCAAGTCGAGCTTCCTGAACACGCTGGTCGGGAGCGAGCGCGCCGTGGTCAGCGAGATCCCCGGCACGACACGAGACAGCCTCGACACGGCGATGGAGTTCCGTGGCCGGCGGCTCGTGCTCGTCGATACGGCCGGCATCCGGCGTCGCGGGCGCATCGAGCAGGGGATCGAGCACTACGCGCTGCTGCGGACCGCGCACGCGCTCGAGCGCGCGGATGTCGCGATCCTCCTCACCGATGGGACCGAGGGCGTAGCGGCGCAGGACACGCACATCGCGGGATACGCCCTCGAGGCCGCGGTCGGCCTGGTGCTGGCCGTCAACAAGTGGGACGTGGTAGACCGTGGCGAGGACATGACCGCACAGGTCGAAGCCGAGGTCGCGCGTGAGTTCCACTTCGCGCCGTGGATGCGGCACCATTTCGTCTCCGCGAAGACCGGTCGAAACGTGGAAGCGACGCTCGAGGACGCCCTCATGATCGTCGATGAGCGGAAGAAACGAATTCCGACATCGGACCTGCACAAGCTGCTCACCGAGGCGATCGCCGCGCATCCGCCGTCACCGCATCGCGGTAAAGAGGTCCGCTTCCGCCATGTGACCCAGGCGCGCGGTAAGGCGCCGACGTTCGTGTTCTTCGTTGATCCACCTGAAGGCGTGCACTTCACCTACGCGCGTTATCTCGAGAACCGCATCCGCGAGCGCTTCGGGTTCCCAGGCACGCCGATCAAGCTCGAATTCAAGGCTTCGTTCGAATGAGCGATCCCGCCACGCTCCTCGGGCTGGTGATCGTCGCGCTCGTCGGCTACGGCATCGGTTCCATCTCGAGCGGTTACCTCGTCGGCAAGATCTATCGCAATGTCGATCTGCGGACCGTCGGGTCAGGCTCGACCGGCGCGACGAACACGTTCCGCACGCTCGGACGCGGTGCCGGCCTGCTCGTCGCGGTGTTCGACATCCTCAAGGGCGCGCTCGCCGTGCTGTTCGCGCAGCTGCTGTTCTCGGTCGACGGAGATGCGCGCCACATCGCGGAGGCGCTCGCGGCGGTCGGCGCCGTCGCGGGCCATTGCTGGCCTCCCCTCCTGCAAGGTCGAGGCGGTCGAGGCGTGGCGACGGGCTTCGGTGCGCTGCTCTTCGTCGCGACGCCGGCGTGGGCCAGCGCCGTCGCGTTCTTCGCGATCGGCCTCGCCGTCACGCGCATGGTCTCGGTCGGGTCCCTCGCTTCGGTCATCGGTGCACTTTTGGGGTACCTCCTTTTCACCTGGACCGGCTGGCTGTCCTTCAGCTGGGCGACACTCGCGTTCATCGTGGTAGGGGGCAGCATCGTGTACGTGCGACACCTCGCGAACATCCAGCGGATCCTGCGCGGCGCGGAGCCCCGCATCGGCGCGCGTCCATGACGGTCGCGGTCCTACAGGCGGGTTCGTGGGGAACGACGCTCGCGACCATCCTCGCGCGCGACGGCCAGCGCGACGTCGTCCTGTGGACGCGCGACGCCGAGCAGGCGCGCGAGATCGCGGCGCAGCGCGAGAACCGTCGCTACCTCCCCGGGATCCGTGTGCCCGACCGCGTCGAGGTCACGGCGGACATCGAGCGCGCGCTGACCGCAGAGGACCTCATCGTCGCCGCGCCGAGCATCGGCGTCGCGGCGCTGCGCGAGCGTATCGGCGCATCCCTCCGGTCCGAGCACCGGCTGCTGTCAGCGACGAAAGGGCTCGCCGAGAGCGGGCAGCGCATGAGCGAGCTGTGGGCCGAGGTCGTCGGCCGCGAGCGCGTCGCGGTGCTCTCCGGTCCCAACATCAGTCGCGAGATCGCGGCCGGGCTTCCCGCGGCAACAGTGATCGCATCTGTGGCGGCCGCGACCGCGAAGCACTTCCAGGAACTCGTCGGCACGCCGATGTTCCGCGCCTACACCGACGTCGACGTCGTCGGCGTCGAGCTATCGGGCGCGCTCAAGAACATCGTCGCTCTCGGAGCCGGTGCGATCGACGGCATGGGCTACGGCGACAACGCGAAGGCCGGGTTCATCACGCGGGGTCTGGCCGAGATCGCGCGGTTCTCATTCGCGAAAGGCGCGAATCCGCTCACGGTCGCCGGCCTCGCCGGGGTGGGCGACCTCGTCGTGACCTGCATGAGCAAGCACTCGCGGAACCGCACGGTAGGGGAGCAGCTCGCGAAGGGTCTCGGGTTCGCTCAGATCCGCGAGCGGCTCGGGGGCCAGGTCGCGGAAGGCGTCACGACCGCCGAGGCGACGTATCGCGCCGCGCGGGAGGCGAACGTGATCATGCCGATCACCGAGCAGACGCATCTGGTGCTCTCCGAGGGCAAGCCCATCCGGCAGGCGATGCGCGACCTGATGCAGCGGGAGCGTGGCGACGAGGTCGCGGGTCCGCTCGCGGAGATCTCGCGCATCATCGCCAGCACCGCGGCCGCTCGGCAGGGCGACAGCACAGCACGTTCCCCTTCATCGCGCTGAGCGTTAGACGCGCGTGACGCTCGCTCGACTACGCCGCGAGGGCGCCGCGCTCATTCGGCTCCTCCCGCTGGTGCTCTCCGCCTGCATCGCGTCACAGGCGACGACGCCTACACCGGCGCCAAGCGCGACGGCCCCGTCCCAGCTGACCCTGCGCGTCCTCGTGACCTCCCTTACCGATCTTGGCGCGAGCGGGCCGCCGCTCGCGGGAGCGCGCGTCTGTGCGGCAACGCCGCGAGGCGAGGAGCGCTGCGTCGAGGCGGCAAAGGACGGGACGGCCGCGTTCACGCTCGCACCGACGACCTACCTCCTCCGCGTCGATGGGCCAGAACCGACGCGCTGGATGCGCGACACGCGCGTGGTCGACGTCACCGGCGCCGACACCGCGGTCTGGGTCGGACTGCCGGCGCGCATCCGTCTCAGTGGGATCGTTCGCACCGGTCAGGGCGGCCCCGTGGCGCGCGCGCAGGCCTGCGCGCATCCGGTCACGCGACCTGACGTCGTCTGCGCGCGCACCGGAGCGGACGGCAAGTACGCCATCGAGACACGCGCTGACCTGTATCGCGTCGACGCCGAGGGCCCACCTGGCGCGAAGCTCGTGCCGCAGTGGGTGGGCGGCTCGGCGTTCGAGGACAACACCGTCGTGCTCGATGCACGCACGAGCGACGTCGCGGACATCGACTTCGCGCTCTCGCCGGGCGTGGTACTGCGCGGAACCGTTCGCGTCGGTGGTGCGACGATCGAGGACGCCCAGGTCTGCCTGAGCACGCTCGCCGCTCCTGTTGGTTGGCAATGCGAACGGACCGACAAGCACGGCGCCTATTCGGCGCTTCGCGTTCCCGGCGAGTACTGGGTCTGGTCGCTCCCGCCGGACCGCGTCAGGGCCGTCGGACTCTGGTACGACCGCGTGCTGGGAGGCGTCGATGCGACGCCCTTCGATCTCTCATCCGACGCGACGCTCGACATGAGCCTGCCGAGCGGTCCCCAGATCCGCGGTCGCGTGCGCAACGAGTCCGGCGATGCGGTGCCCGATGCATTCGTCTGCGTGGATACACCGTTCCCGACGGGTCGGATCTGCCGACCGAGCGGCTTCGATGGCTCCTACGCGGTGACGACCCGCGCCGGGCCGACGTACGTCGTCAGCGTCATCCCGCCGCATGGGACCGGCTATATCGCCGAGTACTGGAACGGGAAGCACAACTGGGTCGAGGCGGACGCGGTGCCACTCGGGACGAGCGATACGACGGTCGATCTCGTCCTGCGGCGCGGCGTGATCGTGAAGGGCACCGTAAAGGACAGGCGCGGCATACCCGCGGTCAGCGCGACGATCAACTTCGGCGACCCTCGCTTCGTCGAGGCCGCCGGCGCGACCGACGGGACGGGCGCGTTCGAGGTCGTCGTGCCGCCCGGGAGGTACCACGTCGATGTATTCCCTCCGCGTTACCCCGGCAACCTCATCGGCCGCGAGATGGAGATCGACGCGACCGGTGCCGTCGACATCGACATCGTGCTCGAGGACGTCGCGCCCTAACGGCGTAGAGTGGAGGTGCGCCCGCCCACGCGGGCTGGGCAGCTCTCCATACGTCCAAGGAGTCGTCTGTGTTCGGTCGCCTGTTGAAGCCCCCCGTTGTTGTCTATGCCCATTGCGACATCCCATGTGGGATCTACGACCCGACGCCCGCGAAGATCGCCGCGGACACCGTCGCGAAGATGGTCGAGAAGATCAGCGCCCTGCAGCCCACTGCGACGGACGCCACGACGCGCGGCAACTTCGTGCGCATGACCCTGGTGAAGGAAGAGCACGCGCAGATCTGCAAGAAGGAGCTCGAGATCCTCTGGAGCGACTACTTCAAGCCGGAGCACCTCGAGAAGTTCCCGAAGCTGCACGACACGTTCTGGAAGGCCGCGAAGCTCTGCTCGAAGAACAAGCAGAACGTCGACGCCGCGGCGGCCGCCGAGCTGCAGGCCGCGGTGAAAGAGATAAGCGACATGTTCTACGCGACGAAGAAATGAGACGCGGTCCTTGGCGTGTGGCCGTCGCCGGCCACAGCATGGAGCCGGCGCTGCGGGAAGGGGACCGGCTTCTCGTTCTCCCGCCGCGCCGGCAGCCGCGGGTCGGTGAGGTCGTCGTGGTGCGCGACCCGCGCGACGCGACGCATCTCCTGCTGAAGCGCGTCGCGGCGGTGGGCGATGGCGAGGTCACGGTCATGGGGGACCGTCGCGATCATTCGACCGATAGCCGCTACTTCGGCGACATCCCGATCGCGGACGTCGTCGGCCGCGCGGCCTTTCGCTATGCGCCCCTCGGACGCGCGGGCCGCGTGCGGAGCTAGGCGTGGCCGACGTGACGTGCGCGCGCTGCGGCGAAACGCGAGCGAGCGCGGGCCGGGTCCTGCCGGGAACGATCGGCGACGAGATCGAGCAGCGGGTGTGCGCGGAGTGCTGGTCGGAGTGGCTGGCCCAGCAGATCCGCGTCATCAACCACTACGGTCTGAGACCCGCGCTGCGCGAGGACCGCGAGAAGCTCTACGAGTTCACACGCGATTTCCTCGGTCTCGTGCCAGCCGAAGGGGAGCGCATCCCGCCCGCATCGTGATCTCGCGTCGGCCGCTTGCGGTCGGGGTGCCGGGATTTGAACCCGGGACCTACAGTCCCCCAGACTGTTGCGCTACCAGGCTGCGCTACACCCCGTGCGAAATCACAGTCTAGTGCGATGAGCGCGCGCGATCGCCGCACAAGGGCGGATCCAAGACAGCGTGCCCTCGCGCGTCTTCATGCACGCATCCGCGCATGCACCAAGTGCGTCGACGCCGGCTATCTTCCGTCCGCATTCCCGATCGTCGCGGGCAGTGCGAGCGATCGCGTGATGATCGTCGGCCAGGCACCAGGTGCCGTAGAGCTCACAACGGGTCTCCCGTTCTCGGGACGCGCCGGCGCTGAGCTGCGCCGATGGCTCGCCGCTGCTGGAGTCGATGAGGCGCAGCTGCCCTATCGGACGGCGATCACGAAATGCTTTCCCGGGAAGGCCGCGAGTGGAGCGGGGGATCGACGTCCGTCGCCGCCGGAGATCGCGCTGTGCTCGCCCTGGCTCGATGCGGAGCTCGCAGTGGTACGGCCCCGCGTCGTGCTGCTCGTCGGCACGCTCGCGATCGAGCGGTTCTGGGGCAAGGCGCCGCTCCGCGAGGTCGTTGGAAAGACTCGCCTCGACGGCGAGCGTGTGCTGATCCCGCTGCCGCACCCGAGCGGTGCGTCGCGCTGGCTCAACGACCCTGAGAACCGTAAACGTCTCGCCCGGGCGCTGGCGGTCGTGCGGCGGGCCGTCCGGAGACTTGACAATGCAGGCAGCGCAGCGAGAATGCATCGAAGCACGTGACGCTCACTCAACACCCCAGCGCAGGAGCCGCAGTGGACGACGAGTTTCTGACCACGGACGAAGTGGCGCGGCGTCTCCGCGTCCACCCCACCACGATCCTGCGCCGACTCGGCGCGGTGGATGACCCCGATCCGACCCGCATCCCAGCGGTGCGCGTCGGCCGGATCTGGCGGATCCCCCGCAAAGAGTTCGAGGAATGGCTCGCTCGCTCCAGCCAGACGGGTCGTCTGGCGGGCAGGCAGCGGCGGCTCTTTTAGGGCCGCTGGCCAAGCAAAGTGGGAAGGAGGTGAACCCAAATGCCGGCGAAGAAGAAGGCCAAGAAGGCAAAGAAGGCGAAGAAGAAGTAGTTCCGCCCTGTTGAGGTGAGGCGCCGCGGGCGGGCGGCGCCCTACCCAAGCGTTCATGGTCAATGGTCCTGGGACTGGTTTCTCATAACGACTTTTGTCTCGGTCTCGTTCAATAGAGCGGGATGAACGGGTCAGCTCTCGTGCGCTGGGTGCGCACTCTCCTCGTCTGCCTGACGCTTGCCCTGTCGAGCGTCGTGGGCGCGCCGCCTGCGCCAGCTGCGGCTGCGGTGTCGGACGACATGATGTTGCTCGCCAACCAGCTGCGCTACGCGATCGGGGCGCCCACACTCACCCCGGATTCACGGGTCGTCGCGGCGGCGCAGAACCACGCCAACTACAGCTCGGCCAACGGCCAGAGCGGTCACTTCGAGACGGTGGGCCTGCCGTACTACACCGGCTATTCCGCGCGCGATCGCGTGGCGGCGATGGGACTCTCGACCACGTTCGTGAGCGAAGTTGCGACCGGCGGCTCAAGTGGGGTCGCAGGCGTGCGTCAGCTCTGGGACGCCCCCTATCACCGGCTCGGGATCATGCACCCAAGTGCTGCGACGATGGGTTGGGGCTTCTCGACGCTGAACGGTCGCAACACGACCGTCGGCGACATCACCTACGACTTCGGCATCCGGTCCGTCGATTTCGTGCGCTCTCCCGCGCATGACCAGACGAACATCCCGACGTCGTGGAGCGGGAACGAATCACCGAGTCCGCTTCCCGCGGGAGCAACGCGACCGGTCGGCTACCCGATCATGGTCGTCTACTCCGGTGGGCAGAACGTCGTGATGCGTGGCGCCGAGGTCGTCGCCCCCGGCGGTGTGCGCCTTCCGATCTACTACGCACCGCAGCAGTTCGAGTACGACTACCAGGTCATCATCCCGCAGAGTCCGCTGGCGGCGAACACGACCTATCACGTGCGGTTCGATATCACGGTAGGCGGCACGTGGCTGACCAACGAGTGGGACTTCAGCACCGGCTCAACGATCGTCGGCGGTGGTGGCAGCAGTGGCGGTGGTGGCTCGACGCCGCCCCCGGCGGCTGACAACGGGTTGCACTCGGCCTGGATGTCCCAGACCGCCGTGCCGGCGCTCCAGCCGGCGACCACGCAGAGTGTGAGCCTGCTGTTCCGCAACTCTGGGACGAAGACGTGGCAGAAGGGCGTGGCCGGAAGTCAGGTCGCGCTCGGCATAAGCGGCGACAACACGACCTTCAGCGCCCTCGGAATGAACGTCGGCTGGCCATCCGCGAACCGCGTCGCGGTGCAGAACGAGCCCTCGGTCGCGCCGGGCGGGATCGCTTCGTTCACCTTCGCCATCAAGGCGCCGTTCTCCGCGGGTCTCGTGAACATCCCGCTGCGACCGGTGGTCGATGGCGTCGCCTGGCTCGAGGACCAGGGCGTCACCGTGCCGGTCATGACGACGGTGAACTATCACAGCCGCTGGCTCACGCAGTCGCCGTATCCGACGCTGCGAGCGGGCCAGGTCAGCGGTCAGCTGCAGATCAGCTTCATCAATACCGGCAGCCAGACGTGGACGAAGGGACTGCTCGGCCAGGAGGCGCGACTCGGCGTGAACCGTGACAACGAGACGTGGGCCGGCCTCGGGGTCGGGTGGCCCTCCGCCAACCGTGTCGCGTTCCAGAGCGAGGCGAACGTTCCTCCAGGAGGCGTGGGGACTTTCGTGTTCCAGGTCCGCGCGCCGATGACACCGGGCGTCTACGCGATCAACCTGCGTCCCGTCATCGATGCCGTCACATGGATGGAGGACCAAGGCGTTTTCCTCTACGTGACCGTGGTCCCCTAACTAGCCGCGGAACACCACCTCGAAGGTCTCACCGCATTTCGGGCATTTCACTGTGGCGGCGTAAGGCGGATTCGGTGGCACATCGAGGTGCTCGCGCGTGACCGAACGGGGTCCGACCTTCGCGCCGCAGTACGGACAGCTCACCTGGTAGTCGAGGAATGCATGGCGGTCGACCTCGATGCGGCGACGGGAATCGGTGAGGGCCATGTGCGGCTAGTCTAGGTCGATGGCCGCGCCGAAGGGTCGCAACAAGCTCGCGACCGAGACCACAACGCTGAAGGTCGGCGACGGCGCACCTGACTTCACGCTCCGCGCGCACGACGGAAGCGAGGTCACGCTCTCGAAGCTGCGCGGACGGCGTGTGGTGCTCGCGTTCTTCGCGTTCGCGTTCACCAACACCTGAAACAGCGAAGCGCCTGCGCTCAACGCTCTTCAGGAGCGTTTCGCCGGCGGCAGTGCCCAGGTCATGGGCATCTCATGCGACAGCGTGTACACGCTCAAGGCCTGGGCGGAGTCTCTTGGCGGCACGAAGTACCCGCTGTGCAGCGACTTCTGGCCGCACGGGAAGGTGACCCAGGCTTACGGCGTGTTCAACGCCGAGGTCGGAAGACCCGAGCGCGCGATCATCGTCGTCGACGCCGCGGGCATCGTCCGTTACATCGACGTGCATCAGCTGCGTGAGGTCCCGGACGAAGAGGAGATCGCGGAGGCGCTGGAGAAGTGCGACTAGGACGGCGACGCTTCGGTCAGCCGCGCGTGGGTATGAGGTAGGCCTTTCCCTCTGACGCGATCGTGAACGAGACCTGGTCCCCGTCGGACACGCCGGGAAGCGTGTCGCCCCGGACCAGCACATCCACACCGCAGTCGACCACCGCGATCTCGCCCGTCTCGCGCACGGTGCCACTGACGGTCGTGCCCGGTGCGATGACCGCGCCCGGCTTCATCGCACTCGCGACCGGCTGAACGTCCTTCGCCGTGTACTCGATGGCCATCGTCACCCGATCTCCGATCGAAAGACGGTGCTTGCGCACCGCGCCCGTCGCGTCCTGTCCGCGCAGGTCCATGCGCGCCGGACCCTCGCCGACACGCAGGGTCACGATGATGTCTCCGCGCGTTCCGTCGAGGACCACGACGATCCCGCGCGAGGCCTTCTGCCGCCACTTCTCGATGAACGCGAGCTGCTCGAAGTCCAGCATGTCGCCGATACGATAGCCACGAGTGCTCGACGTGCGCATCGCACACTCCGGCTTGTCCGCTCATTGCGGCGCTGTTAGACCGTGAAGATCGTGAGACCTCGCGACCTCTTCAGCTCCTGTCTCTAGGCCGCGTCAGCGGCCGCGGACGCCCGTCCGCCTGACCTGAGAACGAATTCCGTGGAGGTGTGGCCATGACCCCATACGCGCATCCCGAGACGCTCGTCGAGACCGACTGGCTCGCGCAGCACGCCAAGGATCCGGACGTCCGCGTCTTCGAGGTCGACGTCGACACATCGTCGTACGACCAGGGCCACGCGGCGGGCGCGATCGGCGTGAACTGGAAGACCGATCTGCAGCAGCACCCCGTCCGCGATCTGCTCGACAAGAAGCAGCTCGAGGAGTTCCTCTCGAAGAACGGCGTCACGAAGGACACCACCATCGCGGTCTTCGGCGACAACAACAACTGGTTCGCCGCCTGGTTCCTCTGGCTGCTGAAGTACTACGGCCATAAGGACGTGCGCCTGGTCAACGGAGGCCGCGCGAAGTGGGTCGCGGAGGGCAGGCCGCTCGTCACCGAGAAGCCGTCCTTCCCGCGCAGCGAATACCGCGCGCAAGGCCCGGATGCCTCGATCCGCGCGCTCCGCGATTACGTGCTCGAGAAAGTGACGGGCAACGGCACGAAGATCATCGACGTGAGATCGCCGAAGGAGTACTCGGGTGAGCTCCTCGCACCGGAGGCCCTTCCGCAGGAAGGTGCGCAGCGCGGCGGTCACATCCCCGGCGCGCAGAACGTCCCGTGGGCGACGGCGGTCGCTGAAGATGGACGCTTCAAGACCGCGGACGAGCTGAAGACGATCTATGAGGGCAAGGGCCTGAGCCGCGGGACGGAGACCATCGCGTACTGCCGCATCGGCGAGCGCAGCGCCCATACCTGGTTCGTGCTGCGCTATCTGCTCGGTCACGAGCGCGTCCGCAACTACGACGGCTCGTGGACGGAGTGGGGCAGCCTCATCGGAGTGCCGATCGAGAAGGGCTAGCAGCCTCGCAGCATCATGTGCCGGTGGAGACGGTACGCCGGCGAGCCGAGATGCTGCGGCTGCTCGAGCGGTTCGGCATCCGCGATCGCAGCGTTCTCGAGGCCATGGCGCGCGTGCCGCGGGAGGAGTTCGTTTCTCCGGCCGACCGCGACGTGGCCTACGGCGACCACGCGCTCGCGATCGGCGAGGGACAAACGATCTCGCAGCCGTACGTCGTCGCGCGCATGACCGAGCTGCTCGCGACCGAGGCCGAGCACTGCATCCTCGAGGTCGGCACGGGCTCGGGGTATCAGGCCGCGGTCCTCGCCGAGCTGGTGCGAGAGGTGATATCGATCGAGCGCCACGCGTCGCTCGCCGACGCCGCACGCGATCGTCTCGTTCGCCTCGGCTACGCGAATGTTCGCGTCATCCACGCCGATGCATCCCTTGGCTATCCGCCCGAGGCGCCGTACGACCGCATCCTCATCACGGCGGCGACGCCAGGGATCGACCCGGCACTCGCGCAACAGCTCACGGCCGATGGTCGCATCGTCGCGCCGGTGGGCGATCTCGATCTTCAGGAGCTCGTCGTGCGCGACGCGCGTGGCCACGAGCAGCGCCACGGAGCTGTGAAATTCGTCCCGCTTCGCGGCGAGGCGGGATTCAGGGGATGAGCGGCGTCGTCTTCGATGGCGGTCGCATCCATGTCGGCGATGGCACCAGCGCGGAGGCGCTCCTCGCGCGTGACGGCCGCGTCGCCGCGGTCGGCCGGCGCGATGAGGTACGCCGCGAGGCCGGTGGCGCGGAGGTCGTGGATCTCCGCGGCGGGCTGATGGTCCCCGGTTGGTTCGACGCGCACGTCCACTTCGTCTGGTGGGCGCAGCAGATGGCACGGCTCGACATCGCGAACACGACGGCGCTGGACGCGGCCCTCGACCGGATCGCGACGTACGTGCGCGGCCTGCCGGAGGGCGCCTGGGTGCTCGGTGGCCGCTTCGACAAGAACAACTGGGGTCGCTGGCCGACCGCGGTCGATCTCGACGGCGTGACGGCCGGCCATCCTGCGGTGCTGCGGAGCCGCGACGGCCACTCGCGTTGGCTCAACAGCGCCGCGATCGCGCGCGCTGGCATCACGCGGGACACCGCTGTCCCCGACGGCGGCGCGATCTTTCGCGATGACCGCGGCGAGGCGACCGGCGTGCTGCAGGAGAACGCGAACGGGATCGCCGATGCGGTCATCCCGCCGCCAACTGACGACGAGATGCTGGCCGACGCGCGGCGCGGGCAGAACGAAGCCTGGCGGCGCGGCATCACTGGCCTCGAGGACCTCGACCAATTCATGGGACGCTCGCCCGTGGCCGTGCTCGCGCGCATGCGCGACGCGGGCGAGCTCGCGCTCCGGGTGCACATGGGTATCCCGCACGCACGGCTCGCTGACGCGCTGGAGCACGGCATGCGCACCGGCAAAGGCGACGAGTGGCTTCGCACCGGCCACCTCAAGATCTTCACCGACGGCGCGCTCGGCTCTCAGACCGCGGCGCTCGAGGAGCCGTATGAGGGCTCACGCGACCGCGGCATCCTCACGATCGAGCCGGGGCAGCTCGCACGGGACGTCGGCCTCGCGGCGGTCGCGGGGATCGCCGTCGCGATCCATGCCATCGGCGACCGCGCGGTGCACGTCGCGCTCGACGCGATCGAGCCGACGCGATCCACCGCGCCACAGCTGCGCCAGAAGATCGAGCACGTGCAGCTCGTGCGCGCGGACGACCTCGCACGCTTCGGCGCGCTCGGGATCGTCGCATCGATGCAGCCGATCCACGCGACGAGCGACCGCGACCTGGCCGATCGTTACTGGGGCGCGTCGCGCGTCGGGCGTGCGTACCCGTGGCGCACGCTCCGGCGCACCGGTGCCGTACTTGCGTTCGGATCGGATGCTCCGGTCGAACCCATCGACCCGCTGCTGGGGATCCACGCCGCGGTGACGCGGCGACGCCCGCAGGACGACGACGCATGGCGTCCGGAGCAGCGCCTCACGCTCGACGAGGCGCTGGCGGGATACGCAGCAGGTCCCGCGTACGCGATGAACAGCGAGCGCTTCGCGGGAACCCTGCGCGTCGGGATGCGCTGCGACGCGACGGTCGTCGACCGCGACCTCGCGCGCTGCTCCGAAGACGAGCTGCTCGAGGCGCGTGTGCGCGCGACGGTGACGGATGGCACGGTGCGCTACGCGGACGGACTCGGCTAGTTCAGCGTCACGCGCCCTTCGCCGTGCGCCCGCAGCCGCACCAGCAGGTCGCGAAGGAGCATCGTCTCGCGCTCCAGGAGGTTCTTCTCCGCCTCGAGGCGCGCGGCGTCGTTCGGTAGCTCGAGCAGCCGTTGCCGTTCGGAAGCGTCAACGGCCAGGCTGGCGGCGATCCGGTACGCCGCCTCGCGCGGCGCCACGGTCGCGAGCTCGTCCACGATGGCGCGGTCGCCACGCGCGTCGTCGGTGACCGCCATCACCGCGACGAGATACTGCCCGTACGCCTCGATCGCGAGCGCGGCACGATCCTGCAGCCCGTTGCCCTCGTCCTCGACGAGGTAACGAACGCGGCCGACGAGGTAGGGCTCGGTGTCAGGGATCGACTGCTCGATCGCGAAGCGGCGGCCGCCGCGGACGACGATGTACGAGCGACCGTCCGAGAGCGGCGAGTAGGCCATGATCTTCGCCTCGGTCCCGACCGCACGCGGCTCCGCTATCCCGCCGACATCCTGTCCCGACCGGATCAGCACGACCCCGAACGGACGATCCTGGTCCATGCAGCGCCGCACCAGCAGGCGGTAACGCGGCTCGAAGATGTGCAGCGGCAGCAGCATCTCGGGGAACAGCACCGTGGTCAGCGGAAAGAGCGGAAGCAACTCCGCCATCGTCGCAACGGTACTCTCCGCCCGTGACAACGGCGGGATCGGCGCTGCACGCCGCCATCGCCCTCGCCGGACGATGCACCCGTGCTTTCGGAGTCGCTCGCGGTGTGCTCGTCCGCACCGAGAACGACTAATACATGAAGGTCTGGGACACGGCCGGCATCGCGTGGTCGCGAGAACACCGCGCCGCATTGGGACTGAACGGCGGTGGCGCCTTCGCGCAGGCGCTCGCCGCGTGCCGCCTGTGCTCCGAGACGCTGCGTCTCCTGGACGACGTCCTCGATGACGAGGCGCGCCGGATCACCGCGCGCGCGATCGCGGTCGTGCCACGATGACGCCACCTGCCGGCGCGCTAGACGGGATACGCGTCCTCGATCTCACTCGCGCGCTCGCGGGACCGTACTGCACGCTCATGCTCGGCGACCACGGCGCCGACGTCATCAAGGTCGAGATGCCGGGGACCGGCGACGAGACGCGTGAATGGACTCCGCCGAGCATCAAAGGTGTCTCCGCGTACTACCTCTCGATCAATCGCAACAAGCGCAGCGTCACAGTCGACCTGAAGAACCCAGACGGGAGGCGCGTCCTCGAACGCCTCATCGAGAAATGCGATGTCGTCGTCGAGAACTTCAGTCCAGGCACGCTCGCGCGCCTGGGCTTTCCGGATGAACGCGTGCGCGCCATCAATCCGCGCGCGATCCTTTGCCATATCAGTGGCTTCGGCCAGGACGGCCCGGGCCGCGCGTGGCCCGCGTACGACCTCATCGTTCAGGGGATGGGCGGGATCATGAGCCTCACCGGCGAGCCGGGCAGCGATCCGGTGATGGTCGGCGTTCCTCAGGCCGACATCGTCGCGGGCATGTTCGCGGCGTTCGCGATCGCTGCCGCCCTGCATGCGCGCGAGCGGACCGGCGAGGGGCAGGTCATCGACGCGACGATGATCGGCGGGCAGGTCGCGCTGCTCTCGCGCCAGGCCGCGCGCTTCTTCGCCGACGGCACGGTCCCACGGCCCGAGGGCAACGTGCACGCCTCGATCGTTCCGTATCAAACGTTCAAGGCGAGCGATGGGCACGTGAACGTCGGCGTCGCCAACAACGCGCTGTTCGAGCGCTTCTGTCGCGCCCTCGATCTGGAGGAGCTGCTGGAAGACGAGCGCTTCACCGACAATCCGAAGCGCGTCGCGCATCGCCGGGAGATCGTCCCCATCATCGAACGACGCGTGAAGACCCTCACGAAGGCGGAGGTCGTTCGACGGATGCGCGAAGCGAACGTCCCGGTCGGTCCGATCAACGCGCTTGATGAAGTGTTCGCGGATCCGGTCGTGCGGCATCTTGGATTGATCGCGGAGGTCGACCACCCCACTGCTGGCCGCGTGCGCGCTCCGGGCATCCCGGTTCGCCTTTCCGGAACGCCACCGTCGGTCCGGCGTCACCCACCCGAGCTCGGCGAGCACACCGACGAGATCCTGCGGGAGCTCGGCTACGCGAAGGAGGAGATCGCGGCACTCCGGCGCGACGGCGCGGTCTGAGCAGCCCGGAGCCAGCTCAGCAGCCGAGGCGACGGCCGCTGTGGCTCGTCGGCGTCCTCACGGTCTGCTCGCTCGGCGCGTACATACCGATCTGGTTCGGGCTGTCGTGGGCTGAGCTCAAACGCGAGACGGGAGAGGCGAGCATGTCGCCGCTCGCGCACGCGCTTTCCATCTTCGTCCCCTTGTACGGACTCTGGCAGACGTACCGTCACTTCACGCTGCTCGACACGCTGCGGCGCAAGGTCGATCCCGAGCACGGCGTCGACGCGCTGACGGCCGCGATCGGCACCGGGATATGGTGGCTCACGTTCACGCATTACTCGACGGACCCGATGTTCGTCGCACTGGACGCGATCGAGCTCGCGGCCGGCACCGCGCTCATCCTCTACGGACAGC
>DATDEH010000051.1 GCA_036523395.1 Candidatus Limnocylindria bacterium
TTCGCCGATCAGCGTGAGCACGGGCTGATGGCTCGAGAACGAGTATCCCCAGTCGAGGGTGAGGAAGCTGCCGAGCCACGACAGGTACTGGATCGGCAGCGGACGGTCGAGGCCAAAGGCGTGCTCGAGACGCACGCGGTCCGCTTCAGTGAAGTCAGGATTACCTTCGTATGCCGCGAGCGGCCCGCCGGGCGTCGCCTTCAGGATCGCGAAGGACACGACGCTGATCGCAAAGAGGAGCGGCAGCGCCTGCAACAGCCGGCGCGCGACGTAGCGTCCCAAGGCGCCGCCGCTCCTCTAGACCTCTTCCGTTATTTCTTCAGGTACCAGTCCGCGACGTTCCAGGTGAACCGCTGCCACACGTTGGGCTGCCAGCCCTGCAGCTCGGTGCGCCGTGCGTCGATGTTCGCCCGGTCGTACATCCAGATGATCACGTACGCGTCGTTGAGCAGCTTGATCGCCGTGGCGTACGCGGCCTTCCGCTTCTCGAGATCGAGAGTCGCTCCGGCTTCTTCGATCGCCTTGTCCGCGTCGGGGTTCTTGAACCGGGTGTAGTTCTGGCCGGAGCAATCGGCGGCCGTCGGGATCTGCTTGGAGTGATAGCGCGTCGCGATCGTCGAATGCGGGTCGATCGCGGGTGTGGACGCGTACATCACCAAATCGAACGTTCCGAGCTTGCGCGGATCCTTGCTCGCGCAGGATCCGGAGAGCAGCACGGCCGACGGCTGGTTCTGGATCTTGACCTCGATGCCGACGGCCTTCCACTCGTCGAGCAGCGCCTGCTGCACGCGCTCGCGCAGCTGGTCGCCGGTCGTCGTCGCGTAGGTGAGCGACGCCCGGACGCCGCCCTTGCTGCGGATGCCGTCGGACCCCTTGACCCAGCCCGCCTGGTCGAGGGTCGCGTTGGCCTTCGCCGGGTCGTAGCCCTCCTGCGTTCCCTTGTACGCGGCCCATCCCTGAGAGACCGGCGACGAGCCCGCCTTGGCCTTGCCAAAGAGGAGCTTGTCGATGATCTGCTGCTTCGGCGTTGCATAGAGGAGCGCTTTGCGGACCGCGATGTCGCCCAGCACCGGGTGAACGCTGTTCGGGTCGGGGTTCTCTTTGTTCTGCGCGGTGTTGAGCTCGATGCGCTCGACGGTCGGTCCGGGCACGACCTGCAGGGCCACTCCGGCCATCTTCTCGGCGTCGGGTGTCTGCGCTTCGGTGAGGTTCCACATCGCGTGGACCTCGCCGGCCTGCAGTTGCGCGAGCGCGACCTGGCTCGAGGGCACGCTCTTGAAGATGATCTTGTCGAGGTATGGCTTGTCTGGTGCGCCGCGGTAGTTCATGTTTTTTTCGAGCGTGATCGAATCGCCGGCCTTGAACTCCGTCACCTTGAAGGGACCGGTGCCCAGCGGCCTGCGGACGTAGTCCGTCTTGCTGATGTCCGCCTCCTTCTCGAGAAGCGCCTTCGGCATGAGCGAGAAAAAGTTGTTCGGATACGGCGCGTAGACGGACTTGTAGTGGACGACGGCGGTCACGTCGTTCGGGAGATCGATGGACTCGATCTCGCTGAACCCCGTACGACTGTTCGTCTTGGGGTCCTTCATCCAGATCTCCCAGGTGTACTTGATGTCCGCGCTCGTGAGCGGCGTTCCATCCGACCACTTGATGCCCGGCTTGAGCTCCCACGTGACGTCGAGCTTCTTGCCGTCGGCGCTCACCTTGGCACCGCCATTGGCGACGGTCGGTACGCTCTTGGCGAGGTTCGGGATGTACTCGCCGTCGGTCGTCGTCGAGGTGAGGCCCTCGATCACACCGAAGTTCACGACGTCGGTGACCGTCTGGTTCGCGTAATGAGCCGCCAGCGTCGACGGCTCCTGCCAGATCGCGATGATGGCGGTGCCGCCGCGCGTCGGCGTCGCGGCCGCTGAGGCGCTTGGCGCGGACGAGGTCGTGACATTCGACGGCGGCGCCGCCGTGCAGGCTGCGATGACGAGCCCAAACGCCGCGAAGGCGATCGATAGACGTCTCATGTGACACCCTCCCACGCCGGCTCCCCGCAGTCGCGCGCCGGACCGGCTCATTGTGCTACCCCCACCGCTAAGGGACTGTTCACCGTGCCGCCGGTTGCGGCCAGAACTAGCATCCCGCCGAAGCTTGCTTCCGGAAGGGGGTG
>DATDEH010000052.1 GCA_036523395.1 Candidatus Limnocylindria bacterium
CGGCCCGCCGACGAGCGCCTCGGACACGTCCATCGCGTAGAGGTCGATGACCCCGCCGCTCTCGCGGAGGAAGGCGATCTGCTTGCCGTCGGGCGAGAACACGCTGTTCCAGCTCTTCCCGTCGCTCGTCAGGGCCACATCCTGTCCGGTCTTCACATCGACGGCGTGCACGTCGTTCCGGCCGTCGTGTCGCAGCGTGAAGGTGATCCACGCGCCGTCAGGCGAATACGACGGCCGATAGGGCTCGCCCTTCTGTCCCTTGATCACGAGCGGCGTCGCGGCTCGGCCGTCCGACGGAACGAGCAGGATCTTCGGCTCGCCGGTCGTGTAGGACGTGACCACGATGGTCTTCCCATCCGGTGACCACGATGGATCCGCGAGAACGGAGCCCTGGGACAGCAGCACGCTGCGCTTTCCGGTCTGCGCATCGAGGATCTCGAGGTCGGACGCCCCACTCACGACCGCGTCTGTCGTGATGGCGAAGCGCTTGGCGTCCGGCGACAGCGCGGGGCTGTTCAGCCACGCGACGGCATGGAAGCCGCTCGGCGAAGTGATGAGAAGGCCGGTGACCACGATGGACTCTGCGCCGCCACTCGGATCCTTCTTCACGATGTCCGTATAGCGGAGGATCGCCGGTGTGACCTGTCCGTCGACCTCACGCTTTCCGTTGATCGCCTCCGAGCGCACGAACAGCAGCGAGCGTCCGTCCTCCGACAGGTTCGGCTGGTTCGACCGCGCGTCCGACGTCACGCCGACGTACTTCCCGTCGCGCAGCATGTACACGTCGCCGCGCAGTGCGAATGCGATCGTTCCCGGGATCTGAGGCGCCGGAACCGCGCTGACCGGTTTCGTCGGCGTTGGCGTCGGCGTGCCTGCGGGTAGCACCAAGGGCGCCGCGCCCGCGCCGAGCACTCCGTAGCCGATCACCAGCGCGATCGCGATCACGCCGAACACCAGCTCCCTCAGGTAGCGCCTCATGCGAAGCTCGCTGCGATGCGGTCGATCTCGGCAGCCACATCCGGACCGTTGTGTAATTCGACGAAGCGCTCGGGCGCTTCGAAGCCACGGGCACGCATGCGCTCGTAGACGCCGACGTCGGCGTCGGAATGGTCGCCGTCGGCTCGGGCCATGGCTCGCGCGGCCAACCGAGCGCGCACGTCCGCATCCTCCGCGACGACGAGGACATGCAACAGCGTTGCACCGCTGCGGCTCGCGACGTCCTCCATGGGCGCGCGCAAGTCTGCGATGAGATTCGTCGCGTCGAGCACCACGACATGCCCCTCGGCGAGGAGCTGCTCGACGAGCGCCTCCGCGAGGGTGAACACCGCGTGATTCTCCTCGCGCGCGTACGAGGGCGCGATGAACAGGCGGCTGCGCAGGTGATCGGTCGCGACGTGCGCCGCGCCAAGGCGCACAGCGAGCAGGCGCGCGCAGTGCGTCTTCCCCGTGCCGGGAAGACCCATCAGCATCACCAGCGCGCGGCGGCCGTTCGGCCGCTCCGGCACCCCGATCTCGCCGCGAAGCTGCGCGACGAGCGCACGGCTGTGCTCGGCGATCGCACGCGTCTGCGCGAGCGCCGCCGTGCGCGAGCCGCGCGACGCGCGGACCTGGCGCGTCACGCGGCGAAGCCCAGTTCGCGGAGCGCGTCCCGCGCGACCGAGGCCTCGTCCCAGGGCTGCTTCTCCTCGCCGACGATGATCGATGCCTCGTGGCCTTTGCCCGCGAGCAACACCGTGTCGCCCGCCTGCGCGCGGCGCAGCGCGTCGCGCACCGCCTCGCGGCGATCGTCGATCACCACGTAGTCCCGACCGCTCTTCTTGCCCGCGGCCGTCGCGCCCGCCTCGATCTCGGACAGGATGGCCGCGCGGTCCTCAAGACGCGGGTCCTCCTGCGTGATGACGAAGAAGTCGGCGTGCTTCGCCGCGACCTCGGCCAGACGCGGCCGTTTCGTTCGATCGCGCTCCCCCGCGCTGCCGAACACGACCATGAGGCGCCCCTTCGTGAGCGGACGCAGCAGGGCGAGCACCTTGTCGAGCGACTCGGGCGTATGCGCGTAGTCCACGATCACGCTGAACGGCTGTCCGCGATCGACGCGCTCCATGCGACCGCGCACCGGTTTTGCGCGCTGGAGCGCATCGCGCGCCTTCGCGAGCGGCACGCCGGCGGCGAGACCCGCGGCGATCGCGGCGAGCGCGTTGTGGACGTTGAAGCGCCCTACGAGCGGAAGGGCGATCTCCACCGTCTCGCCGCGCGCCTCGACGCGCACGCGCGACCCGGTCGCGTCGGCCGCGAGGATCGTGCCCTGCACGTCGGCATGTGCGTCGATGCCGTACGTGATGACCTTCGCGCCGGCCGCGCGGTCGACGAGGTACTGCCAGTGCGGGTCGTCCGCGTTCAGGACGGCGGTCTTCTGCACTCCTTTGTCGGTCCCCTGGCCGAGCATCTCGAAGAGGATCCCCTTCGCTTCGAGGTAGCTCTGAAGCGTGCCGTGGAAGTCCAGGTGCTCCGGCGAGAGGTTCGTGAAGACCGCGATGTCGACCTCGGTGCCCCGAAGCTTGCGCAACGCGAGCGCGTGCGACGTCGCCTCGAGGACTCCCCACGTCCCACCGGCGACGAGCAGCTCGGCGAAGAACTCCTGGATCTCGACCGCCTCCTGCGTGCTCTGCCGCGTGTCGTTCGCCGAGACGTGGTCGGTGATCTTGAAATCGACCGTCGTCGCGTACCCGGTGCGCTCGCCGCCCGCCTCGAGCACGTCCGACACGAGATGCACCGTCGTCGTCTTTCCGTCGGTGCCGGTCACGGCGACGAGCTTCAGCTTTCGCGTTGGGTGCTCGAACACCTCCGCCGCGAGGTCGGCGAGCGCCGCGCGGCTGTCGGCGACGACCGCGACCGGGACCTTGGACCGCAGCTTCCGCTGCGCGACGATGGCGACCGCCCCGCGCTTCACGGCCTCGGCCGCGAACTCGTGCCCATCGCGGTGGAATCCCTCGATCGCGACGAACAGCGATCCGGGCCCGACCTTGCGAGAGTCGTAGGTGACCGTGCGCACGTCGAGGTCCGCGGCACCCTGAGACACCGGCACGTTCGCGCTCTCCAGAAGGGGCCCGAGCTTCATCGTCGGCTATCGGCGGACGCGCCCGACGACACGCAGCGCGGCCGTGTACGCCGGCTCGGCCAACAGGTACGCGCGGTACGCCAGCGGTCGCGGCACGGCGTCGTGCGCGCCGACCCAGCGGCGCACTGCGCCACCGAAGCCACGTTTGAAGAGATACGGCCCGTACATCGGATCGTCCTTTCGCCCGACGTCGGTGGGGATGCCACCGAGGTCGAAGCGCTTCGCGCCCTCCCGCTTCGCTCCGATGATGCACTCCCACACCAGGATGTACGCGGCATGGCTCTTTCGCGCCGCGTCGTTCGTCGCGCCGGTCTGGTAGACGACCCGCTCGCCGCAGCGCCAGGTCATCGCCCCGGCCACCGGCGCATCGTCGACATACGCGAGACGGAGCGTCGCCAGACGCGCATCGATGAGTGCGCGCCAGACCGACAGGTAGTACTCGGGGGTCCGCGTGATGAAGGCCGCGCGCCGTCCGGTGAGCGCGTAGAGATCGTAGAAGGCGCGCAGGCCCTCGTCATCGCTCACCTCGCGGACCGTGACGCCGCGCTTCGGTCCCTGCCGCACGCTCCAGCGCGTGTCCTTGTCCATCGCGGCCATCAGCGCGTCCTCGTCCGGAGCGAGGTCGAGCTCGAGCGTGGCGAGCACCGGCTGGATCTCCTGCGACGACCGCGTGAGGCCCGCCGCGCGCAGTGGCTCGTCGGCGAACTCGGGTGAGAGCTCGGGATCGACCTTGAGGAACACCGCGCCTCGCTCGCGCGCCAGGTCCGCAAGCCGCACGAGCGCGCGGCGCAGTCCCGCGCCGTCGCCGGGCGTGATGATCGGACCACGTGGCACGTAGGCGATCCGCTGGCCGGCGAGCACATCCCGCCAGAGCACCAGCGCGGCGGGCAGCTCCTCGCCGATGCGTACGTACTCGGCGCGCCACCCCTGGCGCTCGCGCAGCGCCGCCCACACCGAGGACTGCAGCACGTGCCCGCCCGGCGAGCGTGTCGCGGCATCATCCCAGCCGCGCGGCGCCTCCATCAGGCCGCCGATCGCGCGAGGCGCCGGCGCGCGGCGAGCTGCCATAACGGATACAGCACCCTGCGGACCGGCGTTTCGAGCGCGCCGATCCACTCGACCACCTCGCCACCGTAGCCGAGCTTGAAGTTCTCGACGCCGGCGAGCGGATCGTCAGCGCCCTCGGCGAGGCCGCACATGTCGTAGCGGCGGACCCCCAGCTGTCGCATGCGCAGCATCGCGCGCCATTTGAGCAGATAGAAGGGACGGGCCTCGGCGTGCGCTCCGCTCCAGCCGCCGTACAGCTCCCACGCGCGGTCGGCCATGCGTAGCAGCAGCATCGCGCCCGCGTCCTCATCGCCGAGACGCGCGAACATGAGCAGAGCGCGGTCGCCGAACGATGCAAGCAGCGTCTCGAAGTACGCGCGCGAGCGGACCGCGAACTGGTCGCGTTGGCCGACCGCAGCCAGCACCTTCATGAACCGGTCGAGGTCGCGCGACTCCTCGGTCACGACGCCGGCGCGCTCCGCTTTGTGGATGTACTGCCGCGTCTTCTTGCGCATCGCCGCGAAGAGCTCCGCGTCGCCCATTGAAAGGTCCATCAACAGGGTGCGGCGCGGCTGCACGAACACCGGTGACGCGCGGACGCCGATGCGGGCGAGCCCTGCGCGGAGGGGTGGATCGTCCGGCGCCTCGGGATCGCATAGCAGGCTCGCGCACCGCTCGCGCGCGAGCGCCGTACGCAGCGCGGCGATCGCGTCGGCAAGCTGCTCCGGTGCGACGAGCGGGCCGCGCGGCGCATACGCCACGGAGAGACCGAGGGGAAGTGGCTTCAGGAGCACCTGTGCGACGCCGCCGTCCAATACGAAGCGACGAACGCTCCAACCCGTGGCCGCCTTGAGCTCGCCCCAGCCAGCCGACTGCAGGACGTGCGGCTCTCCCGTGGCGAGGACCAGCTCATCCCACCGCTCGACGTCGTTCGGGGTGGCGACCGTCGCCCTCAGGCGAGGCCCCCGCTCGTCACGCGGCGTCTTTGCCGGATGCTTTGGGCGGCGCCTCGGTTCCGGGCAGCTGTCGCGCCGTGAACGTGCACTCCGGGTAACGCTCGCACCCGTAGAAGAGCGAACGGCCGCGTCCGCGGCGCTGTACGAGCTCGCCCTGACCGCACAGCGGGCAGGTCACGCCGGTCTTCACCTGCGTCTTCTTGATGTACTTGCAGTCCGGGTAACCGGTGCAGCCGATGAACGGACCGAAGCGGCCCCTTCGGCGCGCGAGCGGCTTGCCGCAGTCGGGGCACATCTCGCCTTCGATGATCTCCAGCTGCTGCTCCTGCTGACCCTCGAGCGGCTCGGAGTAATCGCACGCGCCGGGCGGCTGCGGCGCCCCCTTCTTCGTCTTCTTGAATCCGGTGCACGAGTAGAAGCGCCCGAAGCGTCCGAGCTTGATGATCACCGGCCGCCCGCACTTGGGACAGATGCGGTCGGTCTTCTCTTCGGTGATGTCCGACTTCTTCACCGACTTCGTCTTCTCCTCGACGAGCTTGATGAACGGCGTGAAGAAATCGCGGACGACCGGGGCCCACTCCGTCTCGCCAGCAGCGATGCGGTCGAGATCCAACTCCATGCGCGCGGTGAAGCCGTTGTCGACGATGTCGGGGAAGTGCTCCTTCAGGAAGTCGGTCACGACGAAGCCGACGTCCTCTGGGATCAGCGCGCGACCTTCCTTCCGCACGTACTTGCGACCGGTCAGTGTCGAGATCGTCGGCGCGTACGTCGAAGGACGGCCGATGCCGTGCTCCTCGAGCGTCTTCACCAGCGACGCCTCGGTGAACCGCGGCGGAGGCTGCGTGAAGTGCTGCGCCGCGTCGAGCGCGAGAAGCTTCAGGTCCTCGCCGGCGACGACCTCGGGCAGCGGCGCTATCTCCTTCTCCGGATCGTCCGTGCCTTCCGTATAGACGCGGATGAAGCCGTCGAAGGTCACGCGGCGCCCATTCGCGCGGAGCACGTACGGGCCAGCGTCGACGTCGAGCCGTGTGTTCTCGAACTTCGCCGGCGCCATCTGCGACGCGAGCGTCCGCTGCCAGATCAGCGTGTAGAGCTTGAGCTGATCCGGCTTCAGGAACTTCTTCACGTACTCGGGCGTGCGCGACAGGTCTGTGGGGCGGATCGCCTCGTGCGCCTCCTGAGCACCTTTCGATCGCGTCTTGTAATGACGCGGCTTCTCGAGCGCGTACTGCGGGCCGAATATCTTCGTGATGACGGTCTTCGCCTGGTGCAGTGCGCTCTCGGCGACGTGCAGCGAGTCGGTACGCATATAGGTGATGAGACCGATCGGCATATCGCCGAGCGAGACGCCCTCGTACATCTGCTGCGCGAGGACCATCGTGCGCTTCACGGAGAACCCGAGCTTGCGCGACGCGTCCTGCTGCAGCGTCGAGGTCGTGAACGGCGGCGCCGCATTGCGCGAGCTCTCGCGCTTCTCGAGGCTCTTCACGATGTACTTCGCGTCGGCGAGCGCCGCGCGGTGCTTGTCGGCCGCCTCGCCGCTCGTGATGTGGATCTTGTGACCCTTGTGCTGGATGACTTCCGCGGTGAACGACTCCCCCGCGTGGTTCGCGAGGAGCGCGTCGATGCTCCAGTACTCCTCCGCCTTGAACGCCTGGATCTCGCGCTCGCGGTCGACGATGAGACGCAGCGCGACCGACTGCACACGCCCCGCGGAGAGGCCGTAGCGGATCTTCTTCCAGAGGAGCGGCGACATGGTGTAGCCGACGAGCCGGTCCACCACACGGCGCGCCTGCTGCGCGTTCACCAGGTCCTGGTCGATGTCGCGTGGATGCTTGAAGGCGTCGGCGATCGCCGCCGGCGTGATCTCGTGGAAGGTGACGCGGCGCATCTTGCTCTTCGCACCGCCGATGATCTCCGCGAGGTGCCACGCGATCGCCTCGCCCTCGCGGTCGAGGTCGGTGGCGAGCCAGATGTGCGGCGCGGTCTTCGCTTCCTTGCGGAGGAGGCGCGCGTGCTTCTCGGAGTCGTCCGGGATCACGTACTCCGGAGCGAACGTCTTGAGGTCGATCCCGATCTTTGACTTGGGCAGGTCACGGATGTGGCCGTAGGAGGCCTCGACCTTGAAGCCGGGACCGAGCATCCGTTCGAGTGTCCTGGCTTTGGTCGGTGATTCGACCACCACCAGGTCCTGTTTTGCGTCCGCCAACACTCCGCCGCCTTTCACATAACGAAAAGCGCCCTCACGGGCGCCCTACCGCTCCTACCACTTTAAATGTACCGGCTAGAGGCCCTGTTCCCGGAGCCCCCACCGGCTCTCCTAGAGCAGCTCTTCCCGCTCCTCGCTGCGGAGGTGGTCGACCACCTCTTTTACCTCCTCGGCATGCTCTTTCGAGGCCACCAGCAGGGCGTCCGGGGTGTCCACGACGATGAGCCCCTCGACCCCGACCAGGGCAACGAGCTTCCCCGGAGCCCAGGCGTAGTTGTCCCCCGCGCCGATCGCCACATGGCCGTCCGACGACCAGTTATCCGAGCGCTGCACGATGGACGCGAGGCGGCCCCAGCTCCCGATGTCGTGCCAGCCGATGTCGGCAGGAACGACGGCGACGTTCTTCGCCTTCTCCAGGATGCCGTAGTCGATCGTCGTCTTGTCGGTCTCCTCCCAGACCTCCGCGAGCACGCCCTCATAGCGCGGCGTGCCGACGGCGTCGGCTAGCGCGTGCAGCGCCTTTGCGGTCGCCGGCAGGTGCTCCTCGAACGCCTTCACGATCTCGGTCACGCGCCAGACGAACATCCCGGCGTTCCAGTAGTGCCCACCAGCGGCGATCATCTTCTCCGCGGCGTCGCGTTTCGGCTTCTCGATGAAGCGCTTGATCGCGTGCACCGGCAGGGGTGCCCTCAGATCCAGCTTGTCGCCCGCCTCGATGTAGCCGAAGCCGGTGTCGGGGCTCTCGGGCTCGATGCCGAGCGTGACGAGATGCCCCGCCTCGGCTGCGGCCGTCGCGGCGACCAGCACCTCGCGGAACTTCGCGCGCTTCTCGATCACGTGATCCGAGGGCAGGATCGCTACGACCGCCTCGGGGTCGAACGCGTGCAGCGCCGCCATCGCGAGCCCGATCGCCGCGGCGTTCCCCCGCGGGTATGGCTCGACGACGACGTGGTCGGCGCGCAGCTCGGGCAGCTGCTCGTGGATCAGCTCCCGGTGCTCGGGCGGCGCCACGGCGAAGACCCGCTCGATCGGGATGAATTCGACGACGCGCTCGACCGTGTCCTGCAGCAGCGTGCGCTCGCCTGTGAGCGGAAGGAACTGCTTCGGCTTACCACGCCGCGAGAGGGGCCAGAGCCGCGTGCCCGCCCCGCCCGAGAGGATCAGCGCATACAGCCGGGGCAAAACGCCTAGCGCCCGAAGTAGTCGAGACGCATCGCGTGACGGACCTCGTGGAGGGTCGCGGCCGCCTCGCGGCGCGCGCGCTCGCTGCCGGCGGCGAGGATCTCGTCGACGAGTTTCGGTTTCGCGGCGAGCTCCGCGCGACGCTCGCGGATCGGCGCAAGGAACTTCTCCATCGCCGCGAAGAGCTTGGTCTTCACTTCGGCGTCTCCGACCTTTCCCTCGCGGTAGCGCGACTTGAGGTCGTCGACCTCGGCCTTGTCGGTGTTGAACGTGTCGTGGTAGACGAAGACCGGATTTCCCTCGACGCGTCCCGGTGTATCGGCACGGACGCGGTTCGGGTCGGTGTACATCGAGCGGATCTTCTTCTCCACGGTCTTCGTGTCGTCGCTCAGGTAGATCGCGTTGTCGAGACTCTTACCCATCTTCTCTCGCCCGTCGATGCCGGGGAGAAGTCCCATATCCGGTATGAGCGACTCGGGGACCGGGAACACCGGCGCGAACAGCTCGTTGAACCGACGCGCGATCTCTCGCGTCAGCTCGATGTGCGACTCCTGGTCGCGTCCGACCGGCACGAGGTCGCCCTTCACGATGAGGATGTCCGCGGCCTGAAGCACCGGGTAACCGAGGAGCCCATATGTCGGCTGCGCGAGGCCGTGATCGCGCAGCTGGTCCTTCAGCGTCGGGATCCTCTGGACTCTCGGGACTGAGACCAGCATCGAGAAGTACAGGTGGAGCTCGGGGATCTGCGGCACCAGCGACTGGAGGATGTAGGTGACTTTCTCCGGATCGACGCCGACCGCCAGGTTGTCGAGGACGTCCTCGCGAATGTTCTGCTCGATCTCGCCGAGACCGTCGAGCTTGGTCGTGAGCATGTGGTGGTCGGCGACGAGCAGGAACGTCTCGTACGAGTCCTGCAACTTCACGCGATTCGCGAGCGTGCCGACGTAGTTGCCCACGTGGAGGCGACCCGTAGGGCGATCGCCCGTCAGGATGCGCTTTCGCGTCTGCTTGGCCGCAGGCGCGGTCTTCGGAACGCTCAATTCCGCGGTCATGGGACCGTCATCCTAACCTGCGCGCCAGTTCGTCGGCCACCAGTCTCGCCATCTCGTCGCGCTGTCCGACGAAGAAGTGATCGGCCCCGCGCACCTCGGCGATGCGCGCGCGCGGGAATGCTTCGCGCAGCTCCGCCGCCGTGCCGAACTGGTCGCGCTCCGCGGCGACGATGAGCGTGCCGTCGGGCACTGGCGGAAGATCGTTGTCGCGCCCAGTCACGGACCGGAGCGGCAGGCCGACGAGCACGAGCACGTCGACGTCTCCGCCTCGAGATACCCACCGAAGTGACATGAGCGCGCCGAAGCTGTAGCCGACGAGGCCGATCGGCAGCTTCGGCGCGATGCCGCGCGCGTGCGCGACCGCGGCCGCTACGTCCTCAGCCTCTTCGCGTCCGCCGGTCCAGCTCCCATCGCTGGCGCCGACGCTCCGGAAATTGAATCGGAGCGCGTACCAGCCGCGCTCGGCGCAGGCGCGCGCGATGGTGGCCACGAGCGGGTTGCGCATCTCGCCACCGTGCGTCGGCAGCGGGTGAGCGATCACGACGATCGCGCGAGCATCGGTGTCGGGTACGCGCAGCGTGCCCTCGAGGCGGCCGTCGATGCGCTGCCCTTCTTCCCGCATCACGAGAGTGTCGCGGGAACCTGCGCGGAGCGCCGTTGTATAGGCTCTCGATGGTGCGCGTTCGGGCCGGTGGCATCGCGCTGCTCCTCGTCGCCGGCGTCGCTTGCCAGACGGTCGGCCCGGTGGCGCAGGCCTCACCCCAGGCCTCGACCTCCGCGGCGGTGGCGCGCCCGACCGCGACGTCGGTGCCGACGCCGACCCCATCGATAAGCGCGGTGCCTCAGAGCGCGCAGTGCGGCCAGCGCATCGCGGCGGACTTCGTGCTCGCGAATGACATGACCTGCGCCACCGACGCGTTTGTCATCAACGCCGACAACGTGACGCTCGATCTCGGCGGCCACACCCTCACCGGCCCGGGGATGGGTCCACAGACCTGGCCGCAGCCGCAGCTCGACAGCGTCGGAGTCCGCACCGGCGGGCATACGAATGTGACGATCCGCAACGGAAAGATCAGTCAGTTCTCGACCGGCATCTACTTCGTTGACATGGAGAAGTCACGGATCGAGGACGTGACGAGCGAGCGCAATCGCTTCGGGTTCTACTTCCACGCTTCAGGCCAGAATGCGATCCGCCGCTCGACGGTCGTCGCGAACGTCTACGGACTGCACCTGCAGGACGCGAACGACAACCTCATCGAAGGCAACAATCTCATCCGGCAGACCTACAACAGCCCCGGTGGATTCGGCATCTACCTTTACCGGAGCACCGGCAACCGCATCATCGAGAACACGATCGAGAACAACGTGAACTGGGGCATCTGGTTCAGCGACGCGAAGGGCAACACCATCTTCCACAACAACGTCTCGGGCAACTCGCCTCAGGTGAGTGACAACAACCCGGACGCGAACCAGTGGTTCGACCCCGATAAGAAGGAAGGCAACTGGTGGGCGGACTACAAGGGGACGGACGCGGACAAGGACCACATCGGCGACACGCCATACGGCATCCTCGGTCCGGGCGGAGCCGTGGACGCGTATCCGTTCGTGGAACGTGACGGATGGAAGAAGAAGGCCGGCGCGACGATCGACCACTACCAGCCGCCGCTCGCACGGCCGGCGCGCGAGGTGCGCGTTGTTGTCATCTCGGGAGGGGCGGTGGGGATCGCCAGGCCGCACGACGCGCAGCTTGCGACGTCGCCGGTGCGTGCGACGTCCGCTGCGATCCAGACCGACGGCCGCACGCTGCTCGCGCTTGACGGAAAGACGCTCACGACGTGGGATCTGGTCGATGGCGAGACGAGCACGCGGACCGTCGCGATCGACGACGGGATCGTCGGCGCGAACCGCGACGGCGTCTCGGCGCTCATCGTCGGCGCGCGTGGCGCGCAGCAGATCGATCTCACCACCGGGCAGCAGGAGTTCTTCGATTACTCGCACACGCCCCAGGAGCTCGCGCCTAGCTACAAGCACAACCACATCTTCGTCGCGACCCCGAGCGGCATCGATCTCCTCTACCTCAACCTCGGGGGACGGACTCCCTACACGATCCCGCTCGATGGGCCGGCCGGCGCGATGTCCATGAACGGCTCGGGCACGCGCATCTATACAGCGATCCGCGGCAAGAACGTGATCGACGTCGTGGACACCGAGCAGTACGCGGTCGTGCAACGGATCGCGATCGACAGCGAAGCGACCGCCATCGCGGTGTCACCCCGCGAAGAAGCGCTGTACGTCGGCACCGCGAGCGGCGTGCTTGCGCTCGACCTCGGAAATGAAGGCATCCGCGCGCGCGCGGCGTTCCTGGGCCATGTGGTCGACATCGCGATCTCTCCGAACGCCGACGAGCTCTACGTCGCGCTCGCGGGTCTCCAGCAGGCGGTCGCGGTGCTCGACACGGTGACGCTGAAGACCGCGAACATCATCCCGCTGCAGGCCGACCCCACGAAGCTCCTCGCCGCTACGTACTAGTTCAGCGTCGAACGCCTGCCCTGCGCCGCCTCGATGTGCCGCGTGGTGTCTCCAACGTCGGGCACGCGGGTGAGCCGACCCTGGACATCCACGACGCTCCGCGTGCGGCGCCCGCTGTCCTTCAGCCGGACCGGCTTCCACTCGTGCTCGACGAGCGCCTCGATCGCGTAGTTGATCTCACGCCCATCATCGAGATCAGCGATGAGATCGATCGGCGCCTCAAGCTGGAACTCGAGATTGCCGTCGAGCGACACGACTGCCATGCCGCTCACTGCGACGACCTGGCCGTCGCGGTCCATGACCCGCACCCGCGTCGGGCCGTCGCCGCTCGCTGCGGTCTGGAGCTCGAGCCGCGCGCGCGATCCATCGACGTGAACGCCCCACGTGAAGTAGACCGCTTCGAAGAGCGGCCGCGCCGGCAGCTCCTTGCCCGCTTCGGTCAGCGATGCCGCCATGGCGATCTCCGCGAGGCTCTCGCGAAGGCGCGAGATCTGGCGCACGAGCTGCTCGATCTGGTGCTCGCGCTCGCGACCGCGCTCGGTCAGCGAACGCACGGCTGCTTCGGAAGCCTCGAGCTTGCACCTGATCTTCGCGACGTCGCCGACCGCCCACTCGAACTGCTTCACGACGAGCTCGACACGAACGTCGGCGTCTTCGGCCAGCGTCTTCAGCTCGCTCGCGTGCGCCTCGTGAGCGCTTCGCAGCAAACTCTGGCGCGCGACCCAGACGTACACCGCGCAGACGGAGATGCCACCGGCGAGACCTGCGCCGAGCCAGCCGGCGGGACCACGATCCAGTGCCGCGACGACGAGTCCGACCACGGCGGCAAAGGCGAGTGGCGCGATGTGCCGCAGCTCGCGCACGGCTGATGGTCGGGCCGCATCGGGCATGCGCATGTCGGCGCAGAGACGGCAGTCCTGACCGTCCTTCGCCACAGCGTTCGCAAGATGCAACGGGATCACGCCCATCCCACACCCCCACGCGAGAGAATCCATCGAGACCTGTTGCGGCGTGTCACAACGCGGTATCAGGAACGGCGTCGGTAGCGTCCGTCCGGTGTCTGCGTGAGCCGTCCCGCAAGCGTCAGCCGCAAGAGCCGGTCCGCGAACTCGCCCTCCGTAATGCCCACACGCCGTCGCAGCGTGTCGACATCCAGGTCGCCGACAGCGAGCGCCTCGAGGATCGGGTCGGGCGGCGGACCGTTCGCCGTCTGTGTGCGAAGGCCAAGTGCGTCCAACAGGGCGTCGGCGCTGACGAGCGCGCGTGCCGCCCCTGATGCGATGAGCGCGTTCGTGCCGACCGATGCAGCGGAGCCGAGCGGCCCCGGAACGGCGTACAGCATGCGTCCGAGACGGCGCGCGTCGGCTCCGGTGATGAGCGCGCCGGACCGCTCTCCCGCCTCGACGACCACGACCACCTCCGCGAGTGCGGCGATCGTGGCGTTGCGTTTCACGAAGGTCCAGGGCCGCGCGCAAGAACTTGGCGCGTACTCCGATACCAGCGCGCCGTGCGCCCTCACACGAGGCACGACTGGTCTGCGGCGGCCGCGAACAGTCCCAATGAACAGCGAGATGCCCTCACCGAGCACGGCGACAGTGCGCCCGCCGGCATCGAGCGCGCCGCGATGGGCGGCTGAGTCGATCCCCTGTGCGAAACCGGAGACGACGACCACATTCGCCGCCGCGCAGGCTCCTGCGAGCTCACGCGCGACGCGTTCTCCGTAGCTGGTCATGCGTCGCGTGCCGACGATGGCCACAGCCCGGGCGGCGAAGGCCGTCACGTCGCCGTCGACCCACAGGGGATCGGGTGGATGCGTGAGGGATCGCAGTCGCGGCGGGTAGCCCGCGTCCGACGGCGTGACCGAGATCACGCCTGAGCGCGGAGCATCAGCGCGAACGCGAGATCGGCTGTGCGTATCTGATCGCTGCCCGCGAGATCGGCGATCGTCCGCGCGACGCGGAGCACGCGGTGGAAGCCGCGCGCCGACAAGCGGCGCCCGCGCATGGCTTCGGCCGCGAGGGTCTCGGCTTCAGCGGCGAGGCGACAGTGACGCCGCACCTCCGCGACGGATAGCTCCGCATTACAGGTGCGGCCTGTGCCGGCGAGTCGCGCACCCATTCGCTCGCGCGCCGTGATGACGCGCTCGCGGACCGCTCGCGACGGTTCGCGCCCGTCCTCTCGGAGCTCTTCATACGCGATGCGCGGGACGTGAACTCGCAGGTCGATGCGATCGAGGAGCGGACCGGAGAGACGTGCGTGATAGCGGTCTATCGCATCTGGCAGGCAGGTGCACTGCTCCGCTGGATCGCCGGCATGCCCGCACGGGCACGGGTTCATCGCCGCCACGAGCGTGAAGCGCGCGGGATATGTCGCGGTCGTGCCCGCGCGTGAGATCGTCACCGCGCCCTCTTCAAGCGGCTCGCGCAGCGTGTCGAGGACGGATGGGGAGAACTCGGCGAGCTCGTCGAGGAACAGCGCGCCGCCGTGCGCGAGGCTCACCTCACCCGGACGCGGTGGCGACCCGCCGCCGACGAGCGCGAGATGCGACGCGGTGTGATGCGGAGCGCGGAACGGTCGCGCGCCGAGCAGCGGACGCTCCGGATCGATCAGACCCGCAACGCTGTGGACCGCGCTCGCGACGATGGCCTCGTCAGGATCGAAGGCGGGCAGGAGCGAGGCGATCGCGCGCGCGAGCAGCGTTTTGCCGGTCCCGGGCGGCCCGACCAACAGCAGGCTGTGTCCCCCGGCGGCCGCGACCTCGAGCGCGCGCTTCGGTGTCTCGTGCCCGGCGATGTCGGCGAGGTCGACGGGATGGTCGCTGCGCTGCGCCGGTCGTGGCATCGGTGTGGGCGCCTGCCTCGCGCGACCTTCCACGTGCTCGACGACATCGCGGAGCGATGTGAAGCCGAACGCGTCGGTCCCGAGAGCCGCGGCCTCCGCGGCGTTCTCCGGCGCGACGAAGGCGGCGGACACCCCGGCCAGCACCGCGCGGCGCACGCGAGCCATGACGCCGCGCACCGGTCGCAGCGTCCCGTCGAGAGCGAGCTCGGCGAGACAGAGCGCATCGGCGTCGTGCTTGACCTGACCGGTCGCTCGTAGCACGCCAAGCGCGATCGCGAGATCGAAGCCCGTTCCTTCCTTGCGCCGCTCCGCAGGAGCGAGGTTCACGACGACGCGACGCAACGGGAACTCGAACCCCGAGTTACGGATCGCCGCTCGCACGCGCTCGCGCGCTTCGGACACCGCCGCGTCGGGCATCCCGACGACCGTGAATGAGGGCAGGCCATTGGCCACGTCCGCCTCGACAGTGACCATCGCGCTCTCGAGCCCCCACAGCGCACAGGCCGCAACGCGCGCGACGGAGCGCGGCACCTCGCGCGGCGTGACGGCGACGGCCATCCGGCGGAGCCTCGACAGAGCAAGGGCGCGGCGGCATCGCACTCCTGAGCGGTACCGCGGTACCGGGAGGCGCGGCGAGCGAGCTTGAGCGGCGCGGCGCTCCCTCGACAAGCGTCTGCGCCCAGCGCGCCCGAGCGCCACAAGCGTGGCGATCAGCGGGCGCGCGTAGCCAGCAGCGAAAAGAGGGAGCGCCGCGACGTTGAGCTCGCGCGCAGGCGGCGAGCCGCCACACTACGGCGCGCATGTCGTGGCGGGTGGCCTGGATCTTCTTCGCACTCGGCGTGCTCACGCGCATTCCGTTCCAAACCGAGTTCGTGTGGGCTCACGACTCGGTGCTATACGCGCGCGCTATCGAACGGTTCGATCCGCTGGATCAGCGGCCACAGGCGCCGGGCTACCTCTACTACGTCCTGCTCATTCGCGCGATATACGCGCTCGTCGGCGATCCGAATCGCGCGATGACGATCGTGAGCCTGTTCGCCGGAGCAGCGGCGGTCGCGCTGCTCTACATGTTCGCGGCGCGGCTCTACGACGAGCGCACGGCGCGCGCGAGCGGCGCGTTCCTGTTGACCGCGGTCACGTTCTGGGCCTACGGCGGCGTCGCGTATCCCTACACCCTTCTCGGCGCGCTCTCGATCGGCTGCGCGATGCTGTTCTGGCTCGCGATGCGCCCGGACAGTGGTCGCGGACGGCGCCTGCTGATCGCGACAGCCGTTTACGGGATCGCGATCGGATTCCGGACCGATCTCGCGGTCTTCCTCGCTCCGCTGTGGCTGATGGCGGCCTGGACGGCGCCACTGCTGTGGGTCATCGCCAGCGCGGCTCTTGCCGTGCTGCTCGTGCTCAGCTGGTTCTTCGCGTCCGCGGCTTTCGACGGCGGCGTGAGCGCGCTGCTCGAGGCGCTGCGGATCCAAGGGAAATTCGTCGACGACCGTTACAGTGTCTTCGGCGACCTCGGCCTGCGCGCGTTCTACGGCAACACGTACGAGCTCGCGCGCTTCCTCGGGCGCGGGCTCACGTTCCTCGCGCCGCTCCTCGCCGCCGTTCCGCTCTCGGCCAGCGCGCGGCGGATCGAGATGAGCGACAGATGGCGCGTCGCATTTGTCCTCGTGTGGACGCTGACGCCGCTCGTGATCTATGTGCCGATCCATGTCGGGGAGTACGGCTACATCTTCAGCATGCTCCCGGGTCTCTGCGTGATCGCCGCGCGTGGCGCGGTCGCGCTCGCGCGCGGGGCACGGATGCCGCGCGCCCTGCCGTCGATCGTCGCTGGCGTCGCGCTCGCGAATGCCGCGGTGTTCCTCGTGAGCGACACGCCACTCTCCGCGCGGGACGTCGCGCGCCGCGATCGCGGCACAGGCGAGCGTATCGACCGCCTGAACCAGCCGGACCTCGCGGGAGCGACCGTCCTCGCCGCGTACGACGCGCTCATCGTCGAGTACTACTTCTCCGACGACGAGCGCCTGACCACGGATCACGTGCTCGTGGGCTACGACCCGGCGCTCCCAAGACGCGAGATGGTCTTCAGCACGCGCGTCTGCAACGCCGCCGGCGTCGTGTGCCGCGATCGGGACGCCGTGCTCGCGGTATGGGACGACCTCATCCGCGTGAGCGGCAGCGGCTGGGAGACGCTCACGATGCCGCACGGCGCGAAGCTGCGCGTGGCGCGCAACATGAGCAACGTGAAGGTCATCGTCGACGGCCTCTCCGTGGAGATCGTGCGCTAGCGGTCGAGATCCACGAGCTCGACACGCGTGCCGTCGGCGCCCACGGTGAGGGCCGCGATCACGATGCGCCACACGGCGTCGCGCTCGCCTCGGTGTGCCAGCCAGCCCTGCGCGAGCGCGGCGAGGCGCGCGGCCTTTCGCGCGTCGACGGCCTCCGCGGCGGCAACGAAGGATCCGGCCCGGCGCGTCTTCACCTCGACGAACGCGTAACCGCGGGCGTCGCGGCAGATGAGGTCGATCTCACCGAAGCGCGTGCGAACGTTCCGAGCGATGACGCGAAAACCGCGGCAGGCGAGCTCGCGTTCGGCCAGATGCTCGCCGGCGAGTCCGAGAAGGCGGCGCGGCTCCACCCGAAAGGGATCGGCCACGCCTTGCGTCAGGGCTGCGTCGCGGTGATGCGCAGGACTCGGTCGGACGTCCCATTGCTGGTAGTGAGGTAGATGGCGCCGTCCGCGCCGAACACGACGCTCCGAAGGCGTCCGTACACGTTGTCGAAGAGGACGTTCGTCTGGCGCGCCGTGCCGGCGAAGAGCTCGAAGCGCCGCAGGTCCATCTCCTTCAGCTGCGCGACGAACAGCGAGCCGCTCCACGCGCCCCACTGCGGCCCGACGACGAAGTCCGCGCCCGACGTCGCGAGCGTCACGTTGCCCGATGACCACGCCGGGTCGATGAAGCCCGGGCGTCCGACGGGACCGCGATACAGCGGATAGCCGTAGTTCCCGCCGGCGACGAGGATGTTGATCTCGTCATGCGTGTCGTCGCCGTGTTCGACCTCGTACGGCGTGCCGGTGCCCGGCTCGAACGCGAGGCCCTGCGGGTTGCGGTTGCCCCAGGTGTAGATCGCGCTGCGACCGGCGGATCCGGGGATCACCGGGTTGTCGGATGGGACCGTCCCATCCGTATTCACGCGCAGCACCTTGCCGTTGAGCGCGCTCGGGTCCTGCCCGTTCCGCAGGTTGCCCGCGTCGCCCATCGTGACCCAGAGCTTGCCGTCGGGTCCGAAGCGCAGGCGGCAGCCGTTGTGATTCCCCGCGGCCGCCATGCCGCCGCGAATGACGAACCCGTCGAATGCGATGAAGTTGCCGACGAGCTTGTAGCGAAGCACCTGATTGCGGTACAGCCCCTCGTCGTCACGGGACGCGCAGACGTAGATGAACGAGTTCGTCGCGAAGCTTGGGTCGACGGCGATGCCCATGAGGCCGCCCTCCCCGTTCTCGCGCGTTCCGACGACGGGATTGTTCGCGAGCTGCGCGGCACCGGGCGCCGTGCTCTGGTACACGAGGAGGTTGCCAACGCGCTCGCTCACGAGCATGCGGCCATCCGGCAGCGGCGCGACGTCCCAGGGGAGGCTCAGCCCTGACTGCAGTGTGGTGACGCTGAGCCGCGGCGTCGCTCCGCCGCTGACGGTCACCGCGACGAAGACTCCCTCGTCGTCCATCCACACCGTGCCGTCGATGACCGGCCGCAGCGCGAGCACATACGTGCTCGGCGTCGTCGGCGCCTTCACCTTGAACGTGAACGTGGCGTTCGCCCCCGGCGCCACGGTCGCCTCGCTCTGCGCCGCGGGCCGCGAGCCGCTGAGCCAATCGACGCCGAGCGATGCCCACGTCAGCTCGTCGTTCTTGATCCCGATGCGCGCCTCTTCACCGAGAACACCCTTGACCCACGGCTTGCCGCCGGTGTTGCGGAACGTGAGCGTGATCGGCTCGCTCGTGACGCCCGGCGCGAGCTCGGGCACGGTCGACTGCGTGATCCAGCGGCTGTGATAACCGGCGTCGCTCGTGACGAGCACGAACACACCCTGGTGCTCGAGCCACGTCACCCCATCGGCCACGGGGCGAAGTGGCAGCCGATACACGCCGAGCCGCGACGGAGATCGGATCGTGAACGTGAATGTGCCGATCGCTCCGGGAGCAACGCTGGCCTCGACCGTGGTCGCGGTGCGGTTCGCGCTCAGCCAGCCCACCGACATCTCGGCGAAGGCGGTCGAGTCATCGACCACACCGAGGTTGACCTGACGGCCCGCGACCCCGCGCTGCCATGTCGTCGTGCCGGTGTTGCGGAAGCGGAGCGAGTAGTTGACGGCCATCCCGGGCGCGAGCGTCGGCCACGAATCCTGGCCGACCCAGGCGCTGTGGAATCCGGTGTTATCGACGGCGGCCGCGGGCACCGCCGCAGCGAGCGTCGCGGCCACGATGACGAGCGCCCCCAGCGTCGATCGCACCACCAGGGGGAACGACACTTGGGAAGGAGCGTTACTGAACCGCGCTCAGCGGCTGGTAGTAGCCCCCTTGGGCTAGATCTACAGGACTTGCTAAGCCGCCTTGCGCATGGCCGGCCGCAGCGAGCTGACGAACCGCGAGATGTAGCTATTCGTCCAGGCCGGCGCTTCGAGCGGGAGCATGTGACCGACACCGCGCGCGACATGGATCTCGGCGCTCTGATGGAAATCGCGACAACGGACCGCGTCGCCCGCGCAGATCACTCGATCTTCGTTGCCCCAGAGGACGAGCGTTGGCACGTCGCTCAGTTCTTTTAGACGGTTGCCGACCGCGAACGCGACCTGCTCACCACCCGGCGTGAGCACCATCAACACCCTGCGCCACCATGCCGGCTGATTCGCCCACACGATGGCTCGGGACGAGAGCGCGCGCTCACGTGCCTTGTTCCCATGGCGTATCAGCATGTTCACGAATGCGTTGTCCTCGCGCCGAAGGCTTCCCACGAGGAAGCGGCGTACGAAACCGCGCTGCCCGGTCGGTCGTGGATAGAGCAGCGCGCGGCCGATGAGCGGAAGGCAGTACAGCTTGTAGATCCAGTGCAGCGAACGCCCGAGCGCGGCCGGCGCGAGGAGCACCAGACCGTCGACAAGGTCGGGGCGCTTGAGAGCGAGGTGCAGCGCGACGCCACCGCCGAGCGAGTGCCCAACGACCACGGCGCGCTGCACGCCGAGCGCGTCGGCGACATGAGCGACATGTTCGGCGAGCTTTGGGAACGTCGCATCCGCGGTCATGAGCGAAGGCGGCAGCGCCATCCCCGGCAGGTCGATCACGTGCACCGTCGCGACCTCGCGTCGGAGCATGCGGATCTGCGGCGCTAGCGCGCGCGCATCGGCGGAGAGTCCCGGGAGCACGATCGCGTGCGGTGCCGCGCCACTGCCCCATGTGGTGACCCGGAGCCGGTAACGATCGCGCTGTATCGCGCGGACTTCCATGCCCGCGCTTATGCATCGCCCATGCCGCCCCGTCGAGGCGTCGGTCAACCCCTCGTCAAGAGCGCAGGCGCAGCTCCAGGCCGAGCCAGGCGGGCTGTCTGGCGAAGCCCATCGCCTCGTTGATCGCGAGCATCGGCTGGTTTCGCTGGTCGTTCCAGGTCTTGATGTGGTCGACCCCCAGGCGCTGCGCGTAGCGCACCGTCTCGAGCTTCAGCGCCATCGCAAGGCCCTTCCCGCGGGCCTCTCGCCGCACCCCGGTGAGGCCCTGCCAGATGAACGAGGGGTCCTCAATGGACCTTTGCAGGTTCGACATGCCGAGCCAACGTCCCTCGCGGTCGATGGCGATGAAGAACGCGTCCGCCAGGAAGCTCGGCGAGTCGATCCAATGCTGCCGCCACTCCTCGAATGTGATGTCCGTTGGCGTGTCCATCGCGGGCACATCGCGGCGGCAGAGATCGGTGAGCTCGAACGCCTTCTGAGGGGCGCCGGCATCGCGCGTGAGCTCGTCGGCGAGGGTGGCGATCCGGATGCCCAGCGCGGTGACACGCTCGGTCGCACCGGCGAACCGATGGAAGTCGAAGCCCGCGGGCACCAGGCGTGACTCCCAGTCGCGCTTGACCTCGACCCAGCCGCGCTTCGCCGTAAAGGTGACCCCGTCGCTCATCGACTCCTTGACGCCCGCGGTCGCGGCAAGCGCGTTCCGCTCGCGCAGGATCGCAACGGCTCTCTCGTGCAGTGCGCTGCCATGACCGCGGCGGCGGCGATCGGGTAGGACCCAAACGTCGAAGCCGTAGCGGTCGGGATGGAAACGCGATGGCCGGTGACTCACGTCGACGGAGCCGACGATGCGGCCCTCTTCCTCAGCGACGATGCGCGTCTTGAAGAAGCGGCCGTGATCAAAGTTGTCGTCCTCATGGCGTGCCTCTTCGACCGACCAGGGGTAGTCGGGGTAACAGCGGTTGCTGCCGGCCACCCAGGCCGGGTAGTCCTCGCTCGTGAACGCGCGCAGACGCGCCGTCGTGGTCTTCATCGGTCGCGCGACTTTACCCGACGCTACGACCGCGCGAATGTCATTTCGGTCACGTCGAGCTCGCGAGCGCGAGCTCCAGCTGGTTCTCGACCGCGCGCAGGAGCTTCACGGTCCCGAAATCGTGGCGGTGGAACGGTGTCAGGCCGCGCGCGCGCAGTGCGGTACGGTGGTCGATGGTCGGGTAACCGCTGTTGTGCTCCCACCCGTAGCCCGGGTATTTGAGCGAGAGGCTGGTCATGAGACGATCGCGCGTGACTTTCGCGACGATCGACGCCGCCGCGATCGCGAAGCTCTTCGTGTCGCCCTTCACGATCTCGGTGTGCCGCCCCGGAGCGAACGTGGGGTCAAGGATCCGCCGGCCGTCGACGAGCACCCAGTCGTAGTCACCGATCTGGCGCAGGGCTCGCATCATCGCGACATGGCTCGCGTGATAGATGTTGAGGCGGTGGATCTCCGCGACCGATGCAGCGCCGATGCCGACACGCACGACGCGCGAACGGATGAGCTCGAACAGGTCCTCGCGCTCCGCGCGCGCGAGCAGCTTTGAATCCTTCACGCGGCGGATGAGCTTGGTATCCGGTGTGACGAGACACGCTGCGGCCACCACCGGTCCCGCGAGCGCAGCCATCCCGACCTCGTCGACGCCGACGACGCGCAGCAGACCCTTTGACCAGAGCTCTTTCTCGAAGCGGAGCGTTGGCACGCTCCTAGGCTAGCGGCGCTTCTCGCGGATGGTCGCGGCCTTGCCCACCCGATCGCGGAGGAAGTACAGGGCGGCTCGGCGGGCGTGCCCGTGACGCAGAAGCTCGATCTTCTCGACGCGCGGCGAGTGGACGAGGAACGTGCGCTCGACACCGATCCCGCTGGCGATCCTGCGGACGGTGATCTGGTGGTCGAGCCCGCCGTTGCGGACGCGAAGCACGGTGCCCTCGAACTTCTGAAGCCGTTCGCGGTTCCCCTCGACGACACGCACACTCACGGCCACGGTGTCACCGGGCCGCACCTCGGGGACCTCGGCCTTTTGCTGCTCGGAGGCAAGCGTCTTCAAGACGTCGTTCATAGGCATGGTGATGGCTGACACGGAGTCGCCCAACTCTAACAGAAAACTAGCGTTTGGCCTTCTTCAGACGGTCGAGGATCGTCACGTGCGACACCCCGAAGTGCGCCGCGAGTTGCCTCACGGTGAGGCCGGTGGCCCGCAGACGCGTGACATCGGCCGGAGTCGGGCTGCGCTGGACGCTGCGCGCGGCGCGAAGGCGAACGCCCGCGGCGCGAAGTCGCACACGCACCGTCGCTGGCGAGATACCGAACCGCGCCGCGATCCGATACGACCCGACGCCGGAGCGGTACGCCTCGACCAGGTCGGCATCGTTGACGCTCGTCTTGCGAGCAGGGCTGCGCGGAAGCCGCGCGCGCTCGGCCGGCGTCAGCTTGGCGCCGACGAGGAGGTCTGGCCTGCGCTCCGCAGTGCGCCGGATCGACTCCGTTCGCCGCCACTTCGCGATCGCGCCGTGGTCGCCGGAGACCAGCACAGGCGGCACCTTGCGACCTTCGAACTCCGGCGGCCGCGTGTACTGCGGGCCTTCGAGCAGCCCATCGGTATGCGATTCGTGCGCGAGTGACTCGGCATCGATGACGTCTGGCACGAGGCGCGTCACCGCGTCGATCACGACCATCGCCGCGAGCTCTCCTCCCGTGAGGACGTAGTCGCCGATCGAGAGCTCCTCGTCGACATCGGATTCCACGACGCGCTCGTCCACGCCTTCGTAGTGCCCGCACACGAGCACGAGGTGCGGCTTCGACGCGAGCCGGCGCGCGGCCGCTTGGTCGAAGAGCCGTCCCTGCGCGGAGAGCAGCACGACGTGGCCGTCGGCGGCTCGCGCGCTCCGGATCGCGCGCGTCAGCGGCTCGGGCTTGAGGACCATGCCCGCCCCGCCGCCGTAGGGCGTGTCGTCCGCGACGTGGTGCTTGTCGCTCGTGTGCGAGCGGATGTCATGCACGGCGAGCTCGAGACGCCCGGCCTGCCGCGCGCGTGCCACGATGCTCTCGGCGAATGGGCTGTCGAACATCCGCGGGAACAGCGTGAGCACCTCGATGCGCAGAGGCCCGGTCATCCCGCCTCCTCCTGCGGGACCGCGACGATCCGTCCGCCTTCGAGGTCGACGGCCTTCACCACCGACTCGAGCATGGGGAGGAGGCGTTCGCGCCCGGCTGCATCGACGATCACGAGCACGTCGTTCTCGCCGGCGCGCAGCAGCTCGCGGACGATCCCGAGCCACGTGCCCTCGGGTGTCTCGACCCGCGCCCCCAGGAGGTCGGCCCAGAGATACGCACCCGTCGTGGCACGGCGAGACTCGCTCCGGGCGACGCGCAGGAATCGACGGCGCAGCGACTCCGCTGCTGCGCGCGAGTCATAACCCTCGAACTGGACGATCGGCTTTGCGACCTCCCCGCGGACACCTGCGACCGTGAGCGGACCGACGTCGTCACACTCGAGAACGGCTCCGGCGCGGAAGCGATCGGCGACATCCGTGCGGGGATCGATGCGGACCTCGCCGCGAATGCCGTGCGGACCGAGGATGTAGCCGACGACGAGGTCGTCGTCGCTAATCGATCTCGAGGTTGACCTTGGTCCCATCGCGCGTCGCCATCACTTTCAGCAGCGCGCGGATGGCCTTGGCGATCCGGCCGCCGCGGCCGATGACCTTCCCGACGTCCGCTTCGCCGACCTGAAGGTGGAGCTTGATGAAGTCACCGTCGAGCTCTTCGGTGACAACGACTGCGTTCGGGTCCTCGACGAGCTGCTTCGCGACATGCTCGAGGAGCGTGCGCATCCGTGACGCCTCAGGCGCGCTCGGACCGCTCAACGGACGGTCGGCGGGACCTCGCTGTCGGCCAGGCCGCTCTTCACGAGGAGCGAGCGGGCGGTCGCAGTCGGGCGCGCGCCATTCTTGATCCAGTGGCGGGCGCGCTCGGGGTTGATCACGAGGTTGTCGGAGTCGCGCAGCGGGTCATAGTGGCCGATGGCTTCGATGAACTTCCCGTTGCGCGGGGCGCGGGAGTCGGCGATCACGACACGGTACGTCGGCGCCTTGGTCTTGCCGACGCGGCGCAAGCGAATGTGCACAGCCAATCTGTCGAATGTCCTCCTGGGAGCGGATCACGCGCGAAGGTCCAGTGTACGGGGAATACCGTTATTCGGTCTAGCGACCGCCCTGGGCCTGTCGCAGCACCCGCAGGTAACGGACAGCTGCGGCGTTGACCATGACCGGCTCGCCGGCTCGCTCGAATCGGACGTAGCCGCCTCTGGAGAGCCTCTCGGCAACGCTTGTGAGCGGCTCTTCGACGATGATCGTGTCGTCCTTCGCGAAGATGATGCTCGTCTCTTCTGCCATCGGAACAGCCTAAAGCCCGCGCATCCCGGGGATCTTTGGCAGCCGGCCGCGCGTGGCGAGCGAGCCCATCTGCTTCATCACCTTCTGCATCTCGGCGAACTGCTAGAGCAGCTGGTTCCGATGGCTACAGGCGGATGATTCGACGCGACCACGCGCTCGCGATCCACGAAAAGGGCCGCCCGGTGGACGAGCGACCCGATGCTCTCGCGCGCGTCCCGATCCTCGCGCAACTCCACCGCAGTGACGGCAGACTTCGGACTGGACAATTCTGGCGAGGAAGCGCAGCTCGAGCGCGGCTCGGTGGTCACTTCACGACGAATCCGACGTGCATACCCGCCGCGAAGTGGCCGACGAGGTTGCAGATGAGCACGTACTTGCCAGGCTCGAGCTTGATCGAGAGTTGCTTACTCGCGCCGACTTCGACGTCCTCGACCTCGCCAACGCTGCCGTCCTCCAGCATCTGACCCGGCTCGCCGGTGCTGGCAGGGAGCTTGTCCTGGGCAACGTCGGTCTTGATCACGACGAACTCGTGGATGATCGTGCCGGCGTTCTTCACGTCGAAGACGACGGTGCCGGCGTTCACTGCGCTTTGATCGAGTGTGATGCCGGTCGCCTTGAGCGTGACGTGGATCGTTCCGCCGCCTGACGCGGATCCGCAAGCTCCAACGAGCAATGCGCCGCCGATGGTCAGGGCAAGAAGAGCTCTCATGACGATTCCTTCCTTCCCGCCGATCGAAGCGGGCTCCGAACAAAGACTGCGAACGGAACCTGACGAACCGCTGACGGGTGCGGCCCGCGACCTGACAATCCCATAACAATCACCGCCGGTCTCACGCGGCACGACTCG
>DATDEH010000053.1 GCA_036523395.1 Candidatus Limnocylindria bacterium
TCGAACGAGCGGATCACCGGATGCTTCGTCGCGTGGTAGTGCTTGGTGGCATGTTTGTTCGGCGAGTCGTCGCAGCACCCGACGTGGCCGCAGGTAAGGCAGAGCCGGAGGTGCACCCAGCGGTCACCGCTCGCGAGGCACTCCTCGCAGCCGCGCGGCGTGTTGGGCGCGTGGTCTTTCGCGGCCCGCAGATGCGCACAGAGCTGCGTTACGCCGGTCACTCCTCCGACGATACTCGTCCGTCGCTCATATCCTCCAGCGGTGGCGAGCACGCGGGGCGCGACGGTGGAGTTCCGCGACGTCTCGAAGCGCTACCCAGGGCAGGCCGCCGTCGACCGGCTCTCGTTCAAGGTCCCGGCGGGAAAGATCTGCATCCTCGTCGGACCGAGCGGCTCCGGAAAGACGACCTCTCTGAAGATGGTGAACCGGCTCATCGAGCCGAGCGGCGGGTCCATCTTCATCGATGGACAGGACGTCCTGCACAAGGAGCCGACTGCCCTCCGGCGTGGCATCGGATACGTCATCCAGCAGGTCGGGCTCTTCCCGCACCAGACGATCGCCGAGAACGTCGGGACGGTGCCGCGGCTTCTCGGCTGGCCAAAGACGCGCATCGACGCGCGGACCGAAGGGCTGCTTGCGCTCGTCGGTCTTGAGCCGTCGCGGTTCGCAGCGCGCTATCCGGCTCAGCTGTCAGGCGGTGAGCGGCAGCGTGTGGGAGTCGCACGCGCTCTCGCGGCCGAGCCGCCGGTGATGCTGATGGACGAGCCGTTCGGCGCGGTCGACCCGATCGTGCGCGATCGCCTTCAGAACGAATTCCTTCGCATCCAGCGCGACCAGGGGACGACGGTGCTGTTCGTGACGCACGACATCGACGAGGCGATCAAGCTCGGTGACCGCGTCGCGGTGATGCGCGCGGGCAAGCTGGTGCAATACGCACCGCCCGCGGAGCTCCTCGCACACCCGGTGAACGAATTCGTCGCGGAGTTCGTCGGCTCCGATCGCGGACTGAAGCGGCTCGCGCTGCTTACGGTCGGCGGTGTCGATCTCGACACGAGCGTCGCGCGGGCGAGCGTGTCGTCGCACGCACCGGTCCTCGCTCCAGCGACCACGCTTCGCGACGCGCTCATACGCATGCTCGCGAGCGAGGCGCAGGTCGGCGTCGTTCTCGACGGGCAGCGCTATGTGGGCGTGCTGACGCTTTCGAAGATCGGCAAGATGATCCGGAGCGACGCGTGACCCCGGGCGAGCCGCTGATCCGCTGGGATTGGATCGCGAGCCACCTTGACGAGTTCGCGTTCCGGCTCGGCGAACACGTCGAGCTGACGGTGATCGCGGTGGGCGTCGGTTTCGTCATGGCCTTCGCCCTCTCGCTGCTCATCCTCCGGTTGCCGCGTGCCGAAGGTCCGATCACCTGGATCACCGGAACGCTCTACACGATCCCGAGCCTCGCGCTCTTCGCGCTGCTCATCCCGTACACCGGTCTCACGATCCTCACGGCGGAGATCGGGCTCGTCGGCTACACGCTGCTCATCTTCATCAACAACATCGTGCGCGGGATCCGCGGTGTGCCCGCCGACGTACGCGAAGCCGCGGTCGGCATGGGCTACACGCCGCGCGAGGTCCTTTGGCGCGTCGAGCTGCCACTCGCGGCTGCGGTCATCATCGCCGGCATCCGCGTCGCGACCGTCAGCACGATCGGGCTCGTGACCGTGACCGCATTGATCGGACAGGGTGGGTTCGGATTCCTCATCCTCATCGGGCTGCAGCGCTTCTTCACCACCGAGCTGATCGCAGGCGCGGTCCTCTCGGTGGCGCTCGCCGTCGTGGCTGACGCGCTGCTGGTGCTGCTGCAACGCCGGCTCACCCCGTGGGCGGAAGTCGCATGAACCTGCTCGGGGACGTCGCGCGCTGGTTCGCCGATCCCGCGCACTATCGAGGGAGCGATGCGGTCCAGACTCGGATCCTCGAGCACCTCGAGGTGTCCGGCCTGGCGGTGCTGGTGGGCATCCTCGTCGCGCTGCCGGTCGGCCTGTACCTCGGGCACACCGGCCGCTTCGCCTTTGTCGCCGTGAACGTCGCGAACATCGGGCGCGCGATCCCCTCGCTCGCCGCGATCGCCCTTGCGATCCCCATTGCCGGCACGCTCCTCGGCGTCGAGCACGGCCTCGGCTTCTGGCCGACGTTCTTCGCCCTCATCCCGCTCGCGATCCCGCCAATCCTCACCAACGCGTACGTCGCCGTGCGAGGGGTGGACAGGGACGTCATCGAGGCCGCACGCGGCATGGGCGTGAGCGAGGCCGGGATCCTGCGCCGGATCGAGCTTCCACTCGCGCTTCCGCTGATCCTCGCCGGCATCCGCACCGCCGCGGTGAACGTCATCGCCACCGCGACGCTCGGTGCCCTGGTCGCCTTCGGCGGTCTAGGGCGGTACATCGTCGACGGCCTCGCGCTCCAGGAGTTCGACCGGTTGTTCGCGGGTGCGCTGCTGGTCGCACTTCTTGCCATCGCCGTGGAGGTAGCACTGCGCACATTCGAACGCGCCGCGGTATCCCCGGGCATACGCGTTCGACAAGGCGCGTTGTAGGGGATGGCCCTCGGGGAGGGCGATACTGCCAGCGTGGGCCGAGAGAAACGCGCTGCGGCCCGGAAGGAGTTCCCAGTTGAACCGAGCGATCCGCGTCGCGATCCCATTCATCGTGGCGGCACTCGTCGCGAGCGCCTGCGGCGGTGCCTCCTCTGGCGGAGCCAAACCGGCGATCACCATCGGCTCCACCAACTTCAGCGAACAGCTCGTCCTCGGGGAGCTGTACAGCCAGATCCTCGAGTCCAACGGTTATGCCGTGACGCGCAAGTTCAACCTCGGCAACCGCGAGATCGTCTTCCCCGCCCTGCAGAGTGGGCAGATCGACATGGAAGCGGACTACCTCGCGACGCTCCTCGCATTCGTCGACAAGACCGCCGCTGGGTCGACCGACCCGAAGGCGACGGCGGCGACGCTGCAAAAGGCGCTCACGGCAAAGAGCCTCACGGTCCTTGACTACGCACCGGCGGTGGACCAGAACGGCTTCGTCGTGACGAAGGCGACCGCCGACAAGTACAAGCTCGCCAAGCTCTCCGATCTCGCGGCCGTCGGCAACCAGCTCGTGATGGGTGGTCCGGCGGAATGCCCGAACCGCGAGTTCTGCGCGCTGGGTCTGAAGAACAAGTACGGCATCACCTTCAAGGAATTCAAGCCGCTCGACACCGGTGGTCCACTCACCGTGCAGGCGCTCGTCGGCGGACAGATAGACGTGGGCCTGCTGTTCACGAGTGACGCGACCATCGCGGTGCGGGGGTTCGTGCTCCTCGCAGACGACAAGCAGCTTCAGCTCTCTGACAACGTCGCGCCGGTGGTGCGCAACGACTACCTCACGAAAGCGGGCGACGACTTCAAGAAGGTCGTGAACTCCATCGCGCCCAAGCTGACGACCGCTGAGCTCACCGGGATGAACAAGCTCGTCGAGGTCGACAAGAAGGACCCCAAGGATGTCGCCAAGGAGTGGCTGAAGAAGCAGGGCCTCATCAAATAGGAGACTGGATCTCACTCGGCGGCGCGCTCTTACGGGGTGCTGCCGTCACGTCGTGGGGCGATGGCGGAGAGTGCGAGCTCTTCGCCATCCACGACGACGGACAGCTTCGCGATCGCTATTGGGATGGCAAGAGCTGGCACGAGTGGGAGGCGCTCGGCGGGACCTTCACGGGCCAGCCAGCGGCCGCGGCTCGCGATGTGGACCGCATCGACGTCTTTGCCTTCGACCGCGATGGGCGCCTGAATCATTGCTGGTGGGACGGAAAGCGCTGGGTCCCCTGGGAGATCGTCGAGGGGGCGCCGCGCGGTGACAGCGTGAGCTGTTCCTGGAGCGCCGGACGGCTGGATGTCTTTGTCAATCGTGAGGGCGGAGCCCTCTGGTATCGGGCGCTGGAGTGACCGAAAGGACTTTCGACTTCGTGATCATCGGTGCGGGCGCCGCAGGCGAGGCCGCCGCGAGTTACGCGCGCGCACGCGGCGCGTCGGTCGCCATCGTGGACCGCGACCTCTTCGGCGGCTCGTGCCCGTTCTGGGCTTGCATGCCGTCGAAGACGCTGCTGCACGCGGCCGAGGTCCGCGCGCACGGCGGCGAGTACCCGTGGCCGAAAGCCTCGGACCGCCGCGACTACATGATCGTCCGCGAGAAGCGCGACTACCCGGACGACACCGGTCATGTAAAAGGACTCGAGGAGAACGGCGCGATCGTCGTCCGCGGAACAGCAAGGCTCGCGGGACCCGGACGCGTCGACGTGACGCACGACAGCAAGACGCACATGCTCGCGGCGAAGAACGTCGTTATCGCCGTTGGCTCGGTCGGCAAGGTGCCTCCGATCGACGGGCTCGCACAGGCTGGGTACTGGACGAATGTCGAAGCGACCTCGACTCGAACGCTCCCTCGGAGCATCGCCGTCCTCGGCGCCGGCCCCTCGGGCGTTGAGATCGCGCAGTACTTCGCACGGTTCGACGTGCGTACCGTGATCGTCGCACCGCGGCAGGTGAATCCCACGGATCACCCGCGCAGCTCCGAGCTGATCGCCGAAACGCTTCGCCGCGCCGGCGTCGATGTGCGGACCGGCGTGCGCGCGCAGCGCGTTCGCCCGAACGCCGGCCCCGGCGGCGAGCACGTCATCGATCTCTCGGACGGTTCGACGGTTTCGACCGAGGTCATCCAGCTGTCCGTCGGCCGCACGGCTGCGCCGGCGCTCAAGACGCTCGGCCTCGACACCATCGGCATCACGTACGACGGAGCCGACACGCTGAGTATCGGCGATGACCTGCGGCTCGCTTCGAACGTGTACGCGATCGGCGACGCGGTCGGACGCGAGCTCAGCACGCACCTCGGTCATTACGAAGGCGAGATCGCGGTGCGCATCGCACTCGGCGACGACGTGCGGGCAGACTTCAGCGCGATCCCGCGCGTCGTGTACACCGATCCGGAGACGGCGGCCGTCGGTCTTCGCCTCGACGAGGCACGAGAGCGCGGCATCGACGCGTTCGAGGAGACCATCGACCTGCCGAAGACCTCGAAGGGCTACATCGTCGAGGCCGATCTCGGCCATGTCACGATCGTCGTCGACCGCGCGAACAAGATCGTGGTCGGCGCCTTCATCGGTGGAGCCGGCGCGAGCGAAGCGATCCACCAGGCCGTGCTCGCGGTGAAGCTGCGGATCCCGCTCGACACGCTCGCGCAGACCGTCAACGCTTTCCCAACGACTGCACGCGAGCTCGGCGGACGATTCGCGTCAGCCGCGCTCAAGCTGCGCTGACAACCGGGCGAGCACGATCTCGAGATCGCTCGCGGGCGACCCGCTCGTGAGCCGTATGACCTTTCCGATGTGCCTCCCGACCGCGCCTGCTACGCCGGCACGCGTCCACTGCTCCCCCACGTCTTCCGGCACATCTCCGTAGCGTTGGCGCACCGAGCGGAGGAAGCGGTAGAGCCGGCGGTATCCCGGGAATGCTTGGGTTCCGGCAAGGTCCGCTCGCATATGCCGGCTCACGATCCGGAGCGCCGCGGTCGCGAATGGGGGGTCGCACCAAACGATGAGGTCGCTCGCCTCGGCGACCCTCTCGATGAACGCCGGCTCCGCTCCCTCGACGATCCAGCCGACACGAGCGAGGTGATCGTCGAGGACCGCCTGTCGCGCCGCGAGCACCCCCTGAGACGGGTGGCCTGCCGAATCGCGCTCGAGGCGGACACCGCCGGGGAGACCGCGCCAATCGAGGTGCTCGTCGAGACGCAGGACCGCGACTCCTAGACGGTCACCGAGCGTCGCCGCGAGCGTGGTCTTGCCGCTGCCCGGACCGCCAACGATGTAGATCCGCGCGGCCACGCGCCTGGTCAGGGAAGCGGTGCGAGCACCGAAGTCAACTGCGAACGATGCTCGGCGGTCTCGAAGTCGAGCAGCGGATTCGTCGGCAGAAGATGTTCGGTGACGACGTTGTTCTTGCGGACATAGACGGCGGGATAGATCTCGGCCTTCGGGTTCGCCTCGACAGCGACCGCCACGCCGTCCGGCCCGTCTCCGTCGACGAACAGCTGCAGCGGCACGATGCCGTCGTCGATGATGCCGCGCGCACTGTCCCACAGGAGCGAGCGCGCGAGATACGACTTCTGGTGCCAGAGCTCGGGAGCTCGCGACAGCTCAGAGAGCAGGTAGCCCAGCACCTCGTCGCGCTTCAGTGTTGGTCGCGCGGGATCGATGCCGAAGTACGTGCGCGCGATGTGTCGCGCGAGGATGCGTGCGTTGTAACGGTGGCCATGCACCGCGCCCGAGCTGCTCGGGATCCCGTTCTTCTTGAGCCCCGGCGCGCCTCGTGTGGCAGTGCCGGCGAAGTAGAGATGGGGCACGCTGATGCTCTCGAACAGAGGAGTCTGTGACGGGATCTTCTCGCGGCCGGAGCTCACGACGCCGAGCTCTGGAAGATCGCCGAGCGGCGGCTGGAAGCCCGTCGTGGCGATGACGTCCTCGGTCTCGAACACGAGCGTCCCGCCCCCGTCGCTGCGCGTGGTCCGCACGCGGAATCCGCTCCCGGTACGCGCTACTTCGTCGATCGACGCGTTCATGATCACCACGCCACCGCCCAGGATGTGGTCCTCGTAAGGTTGCACGTACCGCGCGCGCACTCCCACGAGCGAGTTGGTGACGACGGAGAGCTGCGTCGGGCGCGGGGACGCGAGCACGATCTGCCGCGCCCACGGAAGGAACCCGTTCGCGAGCTCGAACGCCGAAGTCTCCTTTCCGATGATGAACACGCGCTTGCCCGCGTACGTCTCGGGCGCGCGCGTGTCGGCGTAGTGAGGTACGTGCTCGATACCGGGGATCTCCGGCTTCCACGGCTCCGCCAGCCCGAACGCGAACACGACGACGCGCGCCCGGTACTCACCGGCGCTCGTCCGCAAACGGAAACCCTCGCCGTCACGTGCCGTTCCGGTCCAGCGGCAGCCGTACCGCACGCGGATCCCCGTTTCGCGCGCGAACGTCGCGATGTTCTGCTCCATCTCCGCGCGCGAGGGGAAGTACGACGTCCCGTCCATGAGGCGCGGCTGGATCGCGCGGTGCTGGTCGTCGTCGGGGATGAGCGAGTTCCAGTCGTAGCGTTCGTAGAAGCGAGTTCCGCGTTCGAACGGCGCGAACGGCTTCGTCCATGAAAGGAGGCGCTGGAAGAATGGCCAGCGCCGGAACATCCCGCCGGGCGCCGGATCGGCGGAGATCACCGCGTGGGGAACGCCGAAGTACCTGAGCGCGTACGACAGCTGCAGACCGCCGGGGCCGCTGCCGACGACGACCACGGGATACTCGCCGGGCGGGAACGGCTGCTCGGCTAGCTCCGCCAGCGCGTTGCCGTCCGTAGCTTGCGCGCCTCGCTCTGCAACATGCGGAACATCACCTGCGGATGTCCGACCATGAATTGCTCGAGCGCGGGGCCGGGGATGATCGCGCAGTGGAGCTCGCGCGCGGCGACGATGTCCGCGACAGGTGGGTCGCCGAGGAGCGCCGAGATCTCGCCGAAGAAATCTCCGCGGCCGAGCCGCCCGTATTCCTTGCCGTCGACGCGGATGATGGCCTCGCCCGCGAGGATGACGTAAAAGCCCGATCCAGAGAGACCCTGTCGCAGGATGCGCTCGCCCTCGGCGAAGCGTCGCTCGTCAACGATGTGTGCGACGGACTCGAGCTCGGCGGCGCTGAGATCGGCGAAGAGCGAAAGGTTCGACAGCTTATCGCCGAGCTCGCCGCGGGTGGCTGCCATCGGCACATGTCTAGGCCTGCGGCGGTCGGTTGGCAACTCGCTGGTCACGAGCGGACAATCGAGACATGAACTACCGAGGTCTGCCGAGCGGCACCCTCACCTTCTTGTTCACGGACATCGAGGGTTCCACGAAGCTCCTGACCGCGCTCGGCACGGACCGCTATCACGAGGTGCTCGCGACGCACACTCAGACCCTCCGCGCGGCGTTCGCCGCCGGGACCGAAGTGCGCATCGAGGGCGACGCGCTCTTCCTGGTCTTCGACGACGCCGCGGCCGCGATCCGCGCGACCGCCGCGGCACAACGCGCGCTCGCGTCGACGCCGTTCCCCTACGACGCGGTGGTGCGCGTGCGTATGGGCATGCACACCGGCCAGGGCACACCCGCGAGCCGCGAGGCGGGCGCCGATTATGTCGGCATCGACGTTCATCGCGCGGCGCGCATCGCGAACATCGCTAACGGCGGACAGGTGCTGGTCTCTGGCGCGACCGCGATGCTCGCGGGTCAGGAGCTCGGCGACGGCATCGCGCTTCGCGATCTGGGCGAGCACAGGCTCAAGGATCTGGCGCATGCGGAACGCGTGTACCAGCTGGTCATCGCCGGTCTCGCGAACGATTTCCCACCGGTGCGCAGCCTCGACCGCACGCCGAACAACTTCCCCACCCAGGTGACGACGTTCATCGGCCGCGCGCCGGAGATCCGCGAGGGGCTGCGCCTCCTCGACAGTACGCGACTGCTCACGCTCACGGGTCCGGGCGGCACCGGGAAGACACGACTCTCTCTCCAGATCGCGGCCGAATCGGCGTCCCGTTTTCCCGACGGCGCGTTCTGGGTCGCGCTCGCTCCGATCGCCGACCCTGAGCTTGTCCCTTCGACGATCGCGCACGCCCTCGGTGTGCATATCGGCGGGAAGGAAGACCCACTTCAGCGTGTTCTCGAACACGTGCGCGGAAAGCGGATGCTCCTCGTCCTCGACAACTTCGAGCAGATCCTTCCCGCGGCGTCTTCTGTGTCGGCGCTCCTGGCGAGCGGCCCAGATCTCAAGGTCATCGCCTCCAGCCGGGCGCCGCTGAGGATCTCGGGTGAACAGGAGTTCCCCGTCCCCCCGCTCGAGCTCCCGGATCCCGAACGCCTCCCGTCGCTCGAGGCCCTCGCGCAGTCGGACGCGGTGAGGCTCTTCATCGAGCGAGCACGCGCGGTGAAGCCCGACTTCATGGTCACCGCGGAGAACGCCCCGGCAGTCGCTGAGATCTGCTACCGGCTGGACGGTCTCCCCCTCGCCATCGAGCTCGCCGCCGCACGGGTGAAGCTCCTCGCGCCGCAGGCGATGCTTCCCCGGCTCAAGCAGGGTCTCGATCTGCTCGCGACCTCGTCGCCCGACCGCACCGACCGCCAGCGCACGCTGCGCGGGGCGATCGCCTGGAGCTACGACCTCCTCGATGACGGGCTCAAACGGCTCTTCACGCGCAGCGGCGTGTTCATCGGGGGCGCGATGCTCGAGCAGCTCGAGGCGGTGTGTGGTCCCGCGAGCGAGATCGGCGGCGAAGTGCTCGACCGCCTCGCAGAGCTCCTGGACAACAGCCTGACCCGACAGCTCGAAGCGGCGGGCGAGCCGCGCTTCCGGATGCTCGTCACGATCCGCGACTTCGCCATGGAGAAGCTCGACGCGAGCGGCGAGGCAGAAGCGATCCGGCAACGCCATCTCGCGGCGTATCTCGCCCTCGCCGAACAAGCCGGGCCGCAAGTACAGGGCAACGAACAGCGGCGCTGGCTCGATCTCCTCGAGCTCGAGCACGACAACATGCGCGCGGCCCTCGATCACGCGATCGGTCGTGCGCGCGTCGACGACGCCTCACGGCTGGTGTTCTCGCTCTGGCGCTTCTGGCAGGTGCGCGGCTACCTCCGCGAGGGATTGGCGTGGGCGCAGCGCGTGCTCGCGCTTCCAGCCGGCGACGCGCGGCTACGCCTCCGCGCGCTCGAAGCGGCTGGCGGGCTGGCGTACTGGATGGGGGACCTCGACGTGACCGAGCGCTATTACCAGGAGACCTACGAACGCTCCGGTGCGCTGGGCGACGACGCCGAGCGTGCGAAGGCCGCGTACAACCTCTCCTTCGCGTATCTGCTCATCGAGAGCAAGCACGGCCGCGCGAAAGAGCTGCTCGAGGAGGCGTTGACCATCCTCCGCAGATACGACGACCGAGGGGCCATCGGCCGTGCCGCTTGGGCTCTGGGCGCTGTGTACGGGGAAGGATGGAACCGGTCGCGCGACGACTACCTGAAGTCGCGCCAGCTGGCGCAGGAGGCGCTCGAGCAGCATCAGCTGCTGGGCAACCGCTTCGACATCGCTTGGGATCTGCACTCGACCGGGCTGGCCGCCCTCCATCTCGGCGAGTTCGGCGACGCGCAGCGCGATTTCAGCGAGGCGCTTCGGATGTTCGTCGACGCCGGTGACACAAGCGGGATCGTGCTGCTGCTCAGCGACTTCTCGGAGCTCGCGCGGATGCGCGGTGAGATCGAGCGCTTGGACACGCTGGTTGGAGCCTGGACCGCGATGTCCAGGCGCACCGGAGTCGGGCTGGCCTCGCTGTGGGGCACGACGGAGGGCCGCGTGCTCGCTGCCGACATCCCCGACGAGCGCAGACCGGCGCTCGAGCGCGGCCTCGCGATGAAGACGGACGAGGCCATCGCGTTTGCGCTCGAGCCGCAGCCCGCAAAGACCGCATGACCGTTGGCTGACCCGCTCCTCGACCTTCTGGACTATCGCCGCAGCGTGACCGAGATGTACCAGGCGGTCCGCTCGCTGCGAGAACGCGATCCCCGCGCGGCCCATCAGTTATGGCGCGAGCGTCGCGACGAGCTGTTCCGCTCGCATCCGCAGTCGGCGCTGCCGGAGAGCGAGCGCTCCACATTCCGCGGTCTTCGCTATCACGAGTACGACCCGGCATTCGCGTTCACCGCGAAGGTCCGCTCGATGACGCGCGAGAGCTACGACGTCGACACGAGCACGGGGGGCGTGATCCGCTTCGTGCGCTTCGGCGCCGTCGACCTGCCCCTGGGCGCGCTCGAGGTCCTGTGGCTGGACGAGTACAGCGGCGGCGTGTTCCTGCCATTCCGCGACGCGACCTCCGGCAAGACGACATACGGGGGCGGCCGCTATCTGCTCGACACGGCAAAGGGAGCCGATCTCGGCTCGAGCGGCGACGCGCTCGTACTCGACTTCAACTTCGCGTATCACCCGTCCTGCGTCTACGACCCGAAATGGACGTGTCCGCTCGCGCCGCTGTCGAATCGTCTCACCGCACCTATCGAGGCCGGAGAGCTGTCGTGAACAGCCAGCAACGCTGGACGCTCGTCGCGACGATCCTCGCGTCGGCGATCGTCTTCATCGACTCGACGATGGTGAACGTCGCGCTGCCGCGCATCGGCCGCGAACTGCCCTCGTCCGTGTTCGGTGTGCTCGAGGGACAGTCCTATGTCGCCAACGGCTACCTCGTCACGCTCTCCGCGCTGCTCGTGCTCGCGGGCGCGCTGAACGACTTCTACGGCCGGCGGCGGATGTTCGCCGTCGGACTCGTTGGCTTCCTGGTGACGAGCCTGCTGTGCGGGGTCGCGCCGTCGATGGAGCTCCTCATCGTCTTCCGCGTCCTTCAGGGCGCGGCTGGCGCGCTGCTGGTCCCCGGCTCGCTGGCGCTCCTCACCGCGACATTCACCGGCGAGGCACAGGGCCGCGCGTTCGGGCTGTGGGCCGGGGCGTCGGCGGCGATGACGATCCTCGGGCCCTTCCTTGGCGGCGCGCTCGTCGACACGGTGTCGTGGCGCGCCGCGTTCCTCATCAACGTGCCGCTCTGCGTCGTGGCCGTGTGGGCGACGCTCTCCTTCGTGCGCGAGAGCCGCGACGAGAGCGCGACCGGAAGGTTCGACTGGCTCGGCGCGTTCGTCGTCGCCGTCGCTGTTGGCGGGCTCTCCTTCGGCACCATCTACAGCCAGCAGCGCGAGTGGCGAGACCCGCTCGGCATGGCGGTGCTGGTGATCGGCGCGATCGCGGCGGTCGCCGTCCCGTTCCTGATGATCGCGCGCCCCGACCCGCTCATCCCGCCGGCGCTCTTCCGCTCGCGGAACTTCACGGTGACGAACCTCTCGACGTTCCTGATCTACGGCGCGCTCTACGTGATCGGCTGGTTCCTCACATTGTTCGTCCAGGGCACCGCCGGGTACACCGCCGCCGCGGCGGGCCTCGGCTTCATCCCATCGGGTCTCTTCCTGGTCTTCTTGAGCTCACGCTTCGGCGCGCTCGCAGGCAGATACGGCCCGCGCCGCTTCATGGCCGTCGGACCAGCACTCATGAGCCTCGCTGTCCTCTGGTACGCGCGCATCCCGGCCACAACGCAGCCGTGGGTGTTCGCGTTCGGCGACAGGGCCACGTACGTTCCGCCGTCGGGCTACCTGATCGACCTGCTGCCGGGAAGTCTCCTGTTCGGGTTCGGCCTGTCGATCATGGTCGCGCCGCTGACGACCGCGCTCATGACGAGCCTGCCGGTGCACAACGCCGGCATCGGCTCCGCGCTGAACAACGCCATCTCACGCGTCGGTTCGCCGCTGGTCGGCGCGCTGATCTTCGTTGCGGTCACCGCGAGCTTCTATTCGGGATTGCAGTCGCGCGTGCCGAACATCGACGTCGACGATCCGCAGACGCGTCTCCGGATATCGCCACTCAACGTCGAGCGCCCGTCGTCATCACCAACGCCAGGCGAAACGGCACGCATCGCGGCCGAGCGCGAGGCGTCGGCGGAGGCGTTCCATCTCGCGATGCTGATCTCCGCTGGGCTCCTCGCCGCAGGCGCGATCACCAACGCCGTCGGGATCGTCGATAGCGTCGCGAAGGCGAACGCCGCCGGGCGCTAAGGCTTCGTAAGGACGATCGCGTTCGGCAGCAGCCGGCCGGGGCCGACCCGGTACGCGCCTCCGATGTACATCGCCGACGTGCCGCCGCCATCGAGGTTGAGCGCGTCCCGCGCGCCGAGCGCCTGCAGCACGTAGGCGGATTCGGTGACCGTCGCGTTCGACACGATCGCGAGGTACACGTACGTGCCGTCCACCCCGATCGATCCCTTGGTCCCCTTCGTCTTCTGCACGGCGGTCTGCTCGAACTCGGAGTCGACCACGGACCCGCCTTGCAGCAGCAACGGGAACATCGTGATGCCGGCGGTGATCGGCGCGTTCATGAGCGACGCGTTCTGTCCATAGACGAAGCTGCGCCGGTAGACCGCGGTCGCGCTGCCGTTGAACGTGAGCAGGCTGTTCTGGCCGATGAGCGCCGGACGGTTGATCCAACGGCGCAGGTTGCTGTTGTAGATGGCGTAGTCGTACGAGTTCACCTTGCCCGCGCAGGCGGGATAGTCGGGTGGACACAGATACGTGCCGTTCATGCCGGCGTATCCGCCGTTCTCGGCGACGTACTGCGCGAGCGGCTTCGCGGGACAGTCGCTCGTGCAGTCGCTGCTGTTCGCGGTGAGCGTGCGGACGGTCACGTCCGCGAGTCGCTCCTTGATGAGATGCACGTTGAAGGCGCCGCGCGCCGTCGGAACGCTGAGGTCGCTGTAGCCGAGCGGGCTGTACACCGCGCCGTTCTGTGGCGGCGCGCTCCCGTCGGGATTCAGGACCGTGACGAGCCAGAACACGCCGAAGTCCTCGAGCCAGGTGGCGCCTTCGATGAGCGGACGCAGGTAGAGGCGGTAATAGCCCGGCGTCAGCGGGGCCTCGATCGTGAACTGGAACCACGCGACCTGCCCTGGACCGACGTACGGCGCCGGTTGCACCGCGATGCGGTTGTAGCGCGGCCAACCGGTCGCGAGCGAGCCCGCGGTCCCATCGCCGCCGAGCGGACTGATCTGATCCTGTCCCGGCTCCGGACCCCAGGTCCCGAGATACGCGACCTCGCCGAGCCGGCCGCTCACCCATCCGAGGGATCCGCTGTTGAAGAACGCGACCGTCGCGGTCGATCGTCCGCCCGGACAGAGCGTCGGGTAACCGCTCTGTCCGTACCACTGCGCGTGGAAGCCGGGGATGCCCGACGGAAGGCCCGTCGGTGCGGGGATCCCCGGACCGGTGCTGGCGACGCACGCCGCGTTCGCCGGCCGCGCAGGTTGACCCAGGACCAGCGTGCTTGCTACGAGAAGCACACCCGCGAGACGCGCGAACATCCGGAGTCCCACCTTCTGGGGTAACGAGGCTGCGGGACCCAGCAGTACGTTTCGAGCGCGTCGCCGGTCAGCGGATGCCGGTCTGAAACTCCCGTAGCGGACGGCCGCTGGCGACAACAGGGCGCGCGACATCACGCCCCACCCAGCGGTAGTGCCACGGCTCGTAGTCGTAGCAGGTGATCGCGCTCTTGCCCCACGGATAGCTCACGACGAATCCGAGGTCAGCCGCGTGCTGCGTGAGCCACCCGCCTGTCGGTGTGGCAGCCCAATCGTCGTACTCCCACGGCGCGGCGGAGCCATCGCCGAAATCGATCGTCGTGCCCAGCTGATGCTCGGAGTGGCCCGGCCGAGCGCTCGTGCGCAGCGCCTGTGCGTATCCGCCGATGCCGACCCAGTACTCGAACGTCAGCACCTGTTGGGCATACGAGCGGTACGCCGAGACGATCACGAGCGGAAATCCGTCTGATCGCGCGGCGTCGCGGAGTGCGGTGAGATCGGAGTAGGTGGTCTTTCGTGCGAGCGCGTTGCGGTCGTCCGCAAGCACGGCTTCGTATCCAGGTTTTCCTTTCACGACCAGCGTGTCGGCCGCTGTGACCCCGGGTTCGGGGATGATCACTCGTGGCGACACGCCCGTGAGCGCTGAAACGAGGTCGGGCGGCTGGTAGGAGTCGGTCAGCGTGTGGGTCCAGTCGAGGTACGTCTGCTCGGGATGAGCGTAGTCGCGGTTCGGTGTGGGGACATCGTCGACCGCGCAGTACGGCGCGCGGCCTGGATCCGACGTGCTTGGCGACCGCGCTGCGGTCGGCGTTGGTGACGGGGCGAGTGACGGCAGTGACGATGTCGGTGGCGACACGGCCGGAGTCGTAGTCGCCGGCGCGACCGTGATCGTCGGTAGCGGGGTGGACGTCGCGGTGACGCGCGGCGCCGTGCAGGTCAGCGCAAACAGTGCGCAGACCGCGAGCTCTAACGGGCGCTTCAAAGGGCGCAGTGGTCCGTATGTTGTGTGGTTCGAGGCACAAGGAGAAGACCCGCCATCGCTGGCGGGTCTTCTCGTCATGCAGGTCGAGGTCAGCGCTTCGTCTGGGTCTCCTGCTCGAAGCGCTCGCTCTTGATCGGACGGTCTTCGCGCGTCTCGTAGTCGAAGCCACGACGGCGACGGACGATGTCGCTCGCGTCGTTGTAGCGGTCGTCGGCGCGCACCGTCATCAGGGTGCCGCCCTTCTTGAACTGCTCGTCGTAGTACCTCGCTTCCACGTCGGGGATGCCGAGGCCGACCAGGGCCCCGCTCACGCCACCGGCAACTCCACCGGCGACCGCACCCGTCGCAGCGCCCGCGAGAGCGGTGGCGAGCAGACCGCCGGAGACCACGGGGCCGATGCCCGGGATGAGGAGCGCCGCGCCGGCGCCGATGATCCCGCCGAGCACGACGCCCGTGCCCGCGCCCGATGCCGCCATCTCGCCGGCCTTGTTGCCTTCGGTGTGCGTCTTCCCGGCGTCATCACGCCACGCGTAACCGATCTGGTCGTCCTTGAAACCCTTTTCGCGAAGATCGCGTGCCGCGAGCTCGGCATCGCTGCGGTCGTCGAAGATCCCCACGTAATGCGTGCGCTTGGTCGTTCGCTGTTGTGACTGATCCATTCGTTTCCTCCTGAATTTGTGTCCTGATCAATGCGTGAGCAGATTCGGGGCCGCCGCATGTGAGAACAGGCGCGGGGTCGCTTGCTAGTTGTTGCCGCAGGAGGCCGAAGACGAGGGGGTTGCAGGGGGTTCTCCCCCTGCGATGACCGTGATCTCCGCTTCGCTCCGGCTTTCTGGACCGGCTTCGCCGGTCCATCAGTACAGTTCGCGACATGGACTCGGACGAAGCCGACCTCATCGAACGCAGCGATCGCCTTGCCGATCTCGCGGAGCGCCGGCTGGCGCTCGCGCCGGCGAACGCCGCTGCGAGCGAGCGAGCGCGTCAACTTCGCGACCACCTCGAGGGCTTCGTGCGGCCGCGCGCCGCGGACCTCGATGCGCCGCTGCTCGTGCTGCTCCTCGGACCGACCGGTGCAGGGAAATCGTCTCTGCTCAACACCATCGCCGGCGCCGAGGTGAGCCAGGCCGGCGTGTTACGACCGACGACGCGTGAGGCCATCCTTTACGCGAGCGACAGCGACGCGAAGCACATCCTCGGTGGCAGCAGGCTGCGCCTCATCTCCGCCCACCGCGTCGTCGTCGCGCCGGCTCCCGCGAGCTCGAGCGGCGTTGCCGTCATCGACGCGCCGGACATCGACTCGGTGGAACGCGACAACCGCGAGCTCGCCGATGTCCTCCTCGAGGCCTGCGACCTGTGCGTCTTCGTGACGACGGCGAGCCGCTACGCGGACCTCGTTCCGTGGCAGGTCCTGCGCCGCGTGCAGGAGCGCGGATTGCCTCTGGTGGTGCTGATCAACCGCGTGCCCGCGGACGAGCGCGACCGCGACGTGGTCTTGGCCGATGCGCGCCGACTTCTCGCGGAGGCCGGCATGCGTGAGGCAGACAACACGTTGGATCTCATCGCGGTGACCGACGGCCAGCTGGACCGGCGCATCAACGGGCTCTCCCGAGAGAGCGTCCTACCGCTCCTCGAGCGCATCCAGCAGCTCGCGTCCGAGAGCTCTGAGCGACGAGGCGTGGCGCTCGACGCGCTCGCGGGTGCGATCGGTGGGCTCGCCCCGCTGGCACACGCCGTTGCCGACGACCTCGAGCACGAGGCGATCGACACTGAGGCGCTCCGCCGCATCGCACAGACGTCGTATGCGGAGGAGCTCGCCGCGCTCTCCCAGAGTCTCCACAGCGGTGCGCTGCTGCGCGGCGAAGTGCTCCGCCGCTGGCACGACTTCGTCGGCGCCGATCAGATCACGCGCTTCGTCTCCTCTGGTCTGGGACGGCTGCGCGGACTGCTGATGACAGCTTTCCGGGGAACGCCGACCGCGCCGGTCGCCATGGTCGAGGAAGAGATGGTCAGCACGTTGGAAGCGCTCGCGCTGCGCCACGCCAGCGATGCGGCGCGCCGCACCGCCACCGCATGGTCCGACCGTTCGGATGCGGCGGCCTTGATCGGCGCCCAGCCGACGCTGTGGTCCGCTTCGGCGGACTTCGCGCCGGCCATACGGGACGGACTTGCGATGTGGATGCGAGCGACCATCGACGACGTACGCACCGCCGGTGGACGCAAACGCGCGGTCGCGCAGGTCGCCGCGCTTGGCGTGAACGTCGTCGGTGTCGCGGTGATGCTCGGCGTGTTCGCGCACACCGCGGGACTGACCGGCGCGGAGTTCGGGATCGCCGCCGGCACCGCGTTCCTGAATCAGAAGCTGCTCGAGGCGCTGTTCGGCGAACGCGCCATGGAGCAGCTGATCGAGCAGGCGCGCGCGCGACTGGACACGCTGCTCACGTCGCTCTTCGCGCATGAGCGTGTCCGATTCGACGCGCTCGCGACGTCGCCGGACACGCTTCGTGCGCTGGCCGCCGAGCTGCGCGCCACCGCGCCAGGGCGGAGCTGATGGATCTGCCTAGTTGCCTCGCGCATCTGGATGAGGCGATAACGGCCGCGACCGATCTCGCCCTGGACACGACCGCGGCAGCGACCGTGCGCGAGACGGCGCGCACGCGTCTTGGATTCCCGAGCGACGCCTATGTGCTCGCGCTCGCCGGCGGGACCGGCGTCGGGAAGTCGACCCTTCTGAACGCCCTCGCGGGGCAGGAAGTGAGCTCGGCGAGCGCGCGGCGGCCGACCACGTCCGAGGCCGTCGCGTGGGTCCCGGCCGACCGGCGCCGAGACCTCTCCGGTCTGCTCAGCTGGCTGAGCGTGACACAGGTGCGGGAGCACTCCGCGGGGATCCTCGGCGAGCTCGCCGTGCTCGACCTCCCAGACTTTGACTCGATCGCTCCCGAGCACCGCGCGCGCGTCGATGCGCTGCTCCCGCGCGTCGACGCCGTCGCGTGGGTGGTCGATCCCGAGAAGTACAAGGACGAGATCATGCACGGCGGCTATCTGCGCACGTTCGCTCCACGCCTGCGGCAGCAGATCGTGGTGCTCAATCGGAGCGACCTTCTGAGCGCGGAGGACGCGGCGCGGGTGAGCGAGGATATGAGCGCGCAGCTCCGGCGGGAAGGGCTCGTCGACATCGGCATCGTGACCACGCGCGCGCGCGAAGGCGCGGCGGGCGTCGCCGAGCTCCGCCGCTGGCTCGACAGCGGCGTCGAGGCGAAGCGCGTGATCGCATCACGTGTCGCCGCCGACGCGCAGCAGTCGGTGCGTGAGCTCGCTACGCGCGCGGGTGTCGCCGACGGCGAGGTGATGCCGCTCATCGATCCGGCGCGCCGCGACCGCGCGCTCGATGCCGTCGCGCGCGGCGTGCTCGCGCTCATCGACATCCGCGGTCTCGAGCGTCAGGCCGTCGCCGCCACGCGACTCGCCGCCCGACCGCGAGGCGCTGGACCCTTCGGTCACGTCACCAGCCTGGTGTATCGCGTGACCGGACGGGCGCGCGCCTCGGCGGATCCCGCGCGGTACCTGCGGGCCTGGCAGATGCGTGGCTCGCTCGCGCCGGCGGTCGAGCCACTGCGCGAGCTGATCGCGACGACGCTCCCCACCGTGCCCGGATCCGTGCGTGGATCGCTTGCCACGCTGAGCACTCCCGCGGTCTTCGAGCAGCGGCTCGCGGAGACGATCGACCGTTCGCTCACGACGGAGGCGGCCGAGTTCCGCGTCCCGACGAGCGCGCTCTGGTCGCTCATCGGTCTCGGGAATTACGCGGTGACGGCCGTGCTCTTGTTCTGTGCGCTCTGGTTCGCCGCACTGTTCCTCATCCACGAGGCGCCCGTCGGCTCGATCGATGTTCCCAACCTCGGCGCGATCCCCACCCCGGTCGTCCTGCTGGCGGCGACGCTTCTCGTCGGGTTCCTGCTCGCGCAGGCGCTGCGCCTGCACGCTGGTTGGCTGGGCCGGCGCTGGGCGCGGCGGATCGGCAAGCAGATCACTGGCGGCGTGCGCGAGCGCGTCACCGACAGCCTCCTGCTCCCGATCGAACGCTTCGATCTGGCGCGCCAGCAGCTCGCAAAGGCCGCGCGCGGCGCGATGGAAGACTGCGTGTCCGACACCACATGACGCGCGTGCCGAGGCCCACCGCGCCCATCGCCCGGGATCAGACCCGGGGCGATGCCTTTGTCGCGCGAGACCGTCAGGGCTCGTCGATGTGCTGGACGCGGAAGATCAGCTCCCAGGTGTTGAAGACTCCCCAGAGCAGGCTGAGCACCCCGACGCCGCCGATGACGTACAGCGCGTTCGCCTCACCGACGAAGATCCCGATCCCCGCGGTGATGGTGACGACGAACAACCCGAAACCGGCGAAGAACTGCCACACGGTGACCTTGCGGTCGTAGCCGACCCCCGTCGCGCGCAGTCCGCTCCGCGCCGCCGCCCCGAACGGAACCATCGCCGCGAGGAGCATGACAAGCAGCTCGAGCCCGAACGCCGAGAGGCTCTGCGGCATCAGCGCGAGGAATCCGATGCCGAGAGACACCACGTAACCAAGGAAGATGGAGCGCGCGACGGCGCGCAGCTCCGCGTTGCGACTCGCGCTGAGCACGCGGACGTGGATCGAGAGCGCGACGAACAGCAGGCCCAGCAGCCCGGCCGACGCGGTGACCAGGCTGATGTTGAAGTCGTGCCACAGGACGAGGTCTTCGGACATCGAGGCGCGTCGAGGATAGCGAGGCGCGTGCACGCGAGCCTCAACGGACGGCGCTAGCCGCCGGACAGGCGTTCTCGATCCTCCTGCGTATCGACGTCGTCCAAGCCCGCGAGATCGTGAGCGACGTCGAAGACTGCGACGTCACCGCGGCGCGCGAGCACGTCACGCGCCCCGGTGTCCCCGCGAAGCGCATCGACCTCCATCCAGAGATCACGGTGCAGCAGCGTCGGCGGCGAACGTCTGCCGTCCTGGGCGCACACCACGGCGGGCGCACCGGTCGAACGCTGTGTCGCGACGAGCGCGTCGAGAAGCGCGGCGGTGACGTTCGGCTGATCGCCCAGCACGACGACGGCGGCATCGCTCGCATCAAGTGAACGCAACCCGATCCGCAGGGAGCTCGCCTGACCGGTGGCGTGATCGGGATTGCGCACGAGCCGCGCACGGCCGCTGCGGACCCCTGCCTCGATCGCATCGGCGTCGGCGCCGAGGACGACAACGACCGGCGACAGCGACGATGCGTTCGCGGCGTCGAGCGCATGCTGCAGGAGCGGCCGGTCGCCAACTGGCGCAAGGAGTTTCTGACTGCCGTAGCGCAGGCCCTGGCCCGCCGCGAGCACGACCGCCGCGACGCGCTTCGCGGGCGCGCTCATCGATCAGCCGGTCGTCACGAGGTTGCGCGCGGAAAGGCTGCCGCCGGCGCGGCCGCGACGCGCCGCGAGCATCTCCGCGACGATCGCGAGCGCGGTCTCCTCGGCGGTCCGAGCGCCGATGTCGAGCCCGATCGGCGCGTGGATGCGCGCGAGGTCGTCGTCCGAGGACCCCCGCGACCTTAGCCACGCGAACCGCTTCTCGTTCGTCCGCGTGCTGCCGATCGCGCCGATGTAACCCGCGCGGCTGCGAAGCGCGGCGAGGAGAGCGGGCTGATCGAACTTCTCGTCGTGACTGAGCACGACGATCGCCGAGCTGTCGTCGAGCGCGAGATGCCCGAAGGCGATGTCGGGCCACTCATGGACGAGCTCATCCGCCTGAGGAAAGCGCTCTCGGCTCGCAAGGGCCTTTCGGGGATCCAACACGACGCTGCGATAGCCGAGCGGCTTCGCGAAATGGACGAGCGCGATCGCGATGTCCGTCGCGCCCACGATCGCCAGCGTGGCCGGGGCGGGGACCGCGTGGAGGAAGACGCTGGCCTCGCGCCCATCGGCGAGGCGCAGCGGGGCGCTGCGCGATTGCCCTTCGCGGAGCGCTCCCAGCGCATCGCGCCCGAGCGGCGCCAGATCCGCGCTCCATCCGTCGCCACGCGGATCTGCGGTCCACACGCCGACAGTGCCGGCGTGATCCTCCGGTGAAACGATGCGAGCGAGCACGACACCGGTGCCGTTCCGGACGGCCAGCGCGGCGCGCTCGTGAAGGGGACCGACCGGCTCGATGAGGACCTCGATCGTGCCACCACACGACAGGCCAACGGTGAACGCCCGGTCGTCGCTGATGCCGTAGCGGACCACGCGGGCGCGACCCGACTGCAGCACCGACAGCGCCTCCTCGTAGACGTCGGCCTCGACGCAGCCGTTGCTCACCGAGCCGGCGAGGCGTTCGTTCGGAGCCACGAGGAGCGTGGCGCCGAGCGGGCGCGGCGCGGAACCCGTGATCCCTACGACCGTCGCGATGGCCACGCGCCCCTCGGCGGCACGCCACGCGAGGAGCTCCGCGGCGACCTGTCTCACCGCGAGCCGGCGATGGCCGCGGCCGGATCGGCGAGGAATCGGCGGAGGCAGCCTGGGCCGCAGAAGTAGTACGTCGTGCCGTCGTGGTCCGCACGGAGCGCGCTCTCGGTGATCGCGACGGTCATGTCGCAGATCGGATCGACGGCTTCGGCGGGCGCGCTCTTCGGCGTGACGAGCCGCGGCCGTGTGGACACGATCTCGGCCAGGATGCTGAGCGCGATCTCCTCTTCGGTCCGAGCGTGGATGTCGAAACCCGACGGGTACTTGAGCCGCTCGAGCGCTTCGGCGCTCACACCAAGGTCGCGAAGCGCGCCGACCAGCTCGTCTCCACGCTTGCGGCTCGCGATGAGCCCGACGTACCGTGCTGACGTCGCGAGCGCGTCGCGGACAGCGTCCTCGTCGCCGTCGCCGCGCGACGCGATCACGATCGCCGCGCGGTCGTCGAGCGGAACATCGGCCAGGGTCGACACGACGTCGAATCCAAGCATCGCGGCCATCGAGACGAGCGCGCGCGCGACGGGCGTCGTACCGACGATCGCGAGCTGCTCCGGAGGCATGATCGGCTCGATGTAGATCTCCAGCTCTCCGCCGCTGTGGCAGGTCATTGGAAAGTGTCGCACCCCGTCGCGGGCCGACGAGGCGCGATTGGAGAGCACGATGAGTCTGGGCTCGCCCTCCGCGAGCGCGGCGAGGGACTCGCGCAGGACGACCGGCGCCGCGCAGCTTCCGCCGATCCAACCGTGCAGCGTCCCCTCCGCCGTGACGATCGCCTTGGCACCGGGCTTCGCCGATGTCGGGCGATCCGCGCGAACGATGGTCGCGGTCACGAACGGCTCCCGGCGCGCGACGAGCTCCGCCGCGTCGGCGAAGAACCGCGCGCGCTCGTTCACGGACGCACCTGCCGCCGCACCGGTCGACCACGTCCTGCCTGCCCGAGGAGCTTCGCGATCGTCACCAAGGCATCGACTGTATTCGCCGCGAGGTGGTCGTCCGCGGCGGCGGCGAGGGCGCGCGCTCCCGACGCCTCCGGCATGTATCCGGGCGTGCCCGCGAGCGGGTTGAGCCAAACGAGACGGTAGGCCGCGCGTTGCAGCGAGCGCGCCTCGGACGCCAGAAGGGATGGGTCACCGCGCTCCCAGCCGTCGGTCACGAGCAGCGCCACGGCGCCCCGGCCGAGCACGCGGCGCGACCAGCGCCGGTTGAACTCCCGCAGCGCGTCGCCGATGCGCGTGCCACCGGACCAGTCCGTCACCGACCGGCCGACGCGCGCGAGCGCGACGTCCGTTCGCCGGTGACGCAGCTGGCGCGTCACGCGCGTGAGCCGCGTTCCGAAGGTGAAGACCTCCACCCGTCCCCAGCCGCGGATGAGGGAATGGCTCATGTGCAGAAGGAGCCTGGTGTAGGCCTCCATCGATCCGGAGACGTCGAGAAGCAATACGAGCGGTCGACGCTTCTGGCGCGGTCCGCGCCGGATGAGCTCGATCGGCTCGCCGAAGCGCGCCAGGCTGCGACGGAGCGTGGCGCGCGTATCGAGGTTCGCGCCGCTCATCACGGGCGAGAAGCGACGGCTCGGGCGCAGCCCCGGCGACCAATCCAGATCCTCGAGAAAACGCGCGGCGGCGGTGCGCTCCTCCGCCGTCATCACCGAGAAGTCCCGAAGGCGCAGCACTTCCGCCGGACTCGCGACGACGCGGAGCGTGCGCGTGATTGTCTCGCGCCCCTGGCGCGACGGAGGCGCGTCCGACGCGACCGCCCAGCCGTCGTTCGCTCTGGAGCGCGCCGGAGCCTCGCTCGGGAGCACGACGCGCGTTCCGCGCAGCAGCGCCCAGAACAGATCGAACGCCTCGTCGAAGCGAGCGTGATCGGCCGGATGCGTCACGAGCATCGCGCGGCATGCGGCCCGGACATCGGCTTCGCGCGCGAGGTCGATCTCCGCGAGCCCCCGCAGCAGAAGCCGAGCGCGTTCCGCGTCGACCGGGATCCCGGCTCGGCGGAGCAGCCTGGGAAACTGGAGGAGATTCGGCGCGACGGGGCTAGCGAGCACCGGCTTCTTCCAAGAGACGCGGCAGCGACTCTTCGCGGACGCGGCGAACGTCCTCCTCGTATTTCAGCAGGACGCCGAGCGTGCTGCCAAAAGATTCGAGGTCGAGCTCGACCGTCCCGAGCGCGGTGAGGGCGAGCGCCCAGTCGAGCGTCTCCGCAACGCCGGGTCGCTTGAAGAGGTCGTCCCGCCGCAGCGCCTGCACGACGGCGACGACGCTGCGCGCGAGGCGCGCCGAGAGGTCGGGGAGCCGGCGCGACAGGATCGCGAGCTCGCGCTCGGGCGTGGGGTAGTCGATCCATTGATAGAGACAGCGCCGTTTGAGAGCGTCGTGTACCTCGCGCGTCCGGTTCGAGGTGATGACGACCGGAGGTGGTGCGGTCGCGCGGAACGTCCCGAGCTCGGGGACCGTGATCTGGAAGTCCGACAGCAGCTCGAGCAGATACGCCTCGAACTCCTCATCGGCGCGATCGACCTCGTCGATGAGCAGCACCGCGGGCATTCCGGCCGGGTCGATCGCGTCGAGGAGCGGCCTCTTGATCAGGAACTCCTCCGAGTAGATGCGCGTTCGTGCGGCCGCGGCGCGCCCCTCCGCCTCCGCCAGACGGATCTCGAGGATCTGTCTCGCGTGGTCCCACTCGTATACGGCCGACGCGAGGTCGAGACCCTCGTAGCACTGCAGGCGGATGAGACGACGGCCCAGCCCAGACGCGAGGACCTTCGCGACCTCGGTCTTGCCGACGCCGGCCTCGCCCTCCAGAAAAACGGGCTTGCCCAAGCGAAGGCCCAGGAAGAGCGTGACCGCGAGGTCGCGATCGGCGACGTACTTCTCGCGCTCCAGCGCCGCGCGCACCTCATCGGGCGTCGTCCAAGACGGAGGCGCCTCTGCCCGCTGCGTCACGTGCTCGCCGCGGCAGGCGCTTCCAGCTGCTCCTTGATACATGCGAAGACCTGCTGCGTGACCTTGTCGGCCGCGCCCTGCATCAGGCGCGCGCCGACGCTCGCGATCATCCCGCTCACCGTGACGTCACTCGCCCAGCGGAGCGTCGTCCGTCCCGGGGCGGCGTCGGCGAGGTCGAGGGTGTTCGTCATCTCGACCGCGCTCCCGGGCGCCTGCCCGCGGGCACGTACGGAAGCGTGATCCGGCGCGCGAAGCTCGGTGAAGACCACGTCGAGCGCGAACGTGGTGCGGATCGGACCGACGCCGGCGCGGGCGACGACCTTGAAGTGCGTCGGGTCGATGACATCGACGCGCTGCACGTCCGGGCCGCACCGACTCACTCGCTCCGGGTCGGTGACGAACGCCCACACGCGCTCGCGCGGCGCGCCGATGTCCGCGGTGCCTTCGAAGTGCATGGCCCTGCCGCGCTACCTCCGCGTCACTCGGCGACGCCCTTCTCCCTCAGTATCTTCTGCACCTTCCACGGTGTGATCGGGATGTCGATGTGCCTGACGCCGAGATGAGCAAGCGCGTCGACGACCGCGTTCGCGATCGCCGCGGGTGCCCCGACGGTGGCGGATTCGCCGACGCCCTTCGCGCCGATGGGATGGTGTGGTGACGGCGTGGTCGTCTTGCCCGTCTCCCAGCTCGGCGTCTCCATCGACGTCGGCATGAGGTAGTCCATCAGCGTCCCGCCCTGGATGTTGCCGTCCTTGTCGTAGTTGATCTCCTCGTAGAGCGCGGGTGCGAGCCCCATGGTCAGGCCGCCGTGGATCTGACCTTCGACGATCATCGGATTGATGATCGTTCCGCAGTCGTCGACGGCATAGAACCGGCGGACCTTGATCTCGCCGGTGCCCTTGTCGATGTCGACGACGCAGATGTAGCTGCCGAACGGGAACGTGAGGTTCGGCGGGTCGTAGTAGTCCACCGCCTCGAGTCCCGCCTCCATGCCCTGCGGATGGTTGGTGTATGCGGCGAAGGCGACCTCGGCCATCGTCTTCGACTTCGCGGGCACGCCCTTGACCTGGTACTTGTAGTCCTTCCATTCGATGTCGTCGGGGCTCGCTTCGAGCAGATGCGCGGCGATCAGCCTGCCCTTCTCCCGGATCTTGCGCGCGGCCATCGCGGTGGCCGCGCCGGCGACCGGCGTGCTGCGGCTCGCGTACGTCCCCAGGCCGTACGGCGCCGTGTCGGTGTCGCCTTCCTCGACCTTGATGTCGCCGACCGGAAGGCCGAGCTCCTCGGCGACGATCTGCGCGAACGTCGTCTCGTGCCCCTGTCCCTGTGATTTCACGCCGAGCCGGACCAGCGCTTTGCCGGTGGGGTGAACGCGGATCTCGGCGGAGTCGAACATCTTGATCCCCAGGATGTCGAAGTGCTTCGACGGACCCGCGCCGACGATCTCGGTGAAGCTCGAGATGCCGATGCCCATGAGCTCACCGCGGCTTCGCTTCTCGGCCTGCTCCTTGCGGAGCTGCGCGTAGCCGATCTTGTCCATCGCGAGCTTGAGCGCGGCACCGTAATTACCGCTGTCGTACTCCCAGCCGAGAGGCGTTTTGTACGGGAAGGCCTGCGGCGGTATGAAGTTCTGCATGCGCAGCTCCGCCGGATCCCTCTTCAGCTCGAGCGCGAGGATGTCCACCAGCCGCTCGATCGCGAACGCAGCCTCGGTGACGCGGAACGAGCAGCGGTATGCGATGCCCCCCGGAGGCTTGTTCGTGTAGACGCCATCGACCTCGACGAACGCCTTCTCGAACGGATACGAGCCGGTGATCACGCCGAAGAGGCCCGCCGGGAACTTCGACGGATTCGCCGCGGCGTCGAACGCGCCGTGGTCGGCGATCGTCTTCACGCGCAGCGCTTTCATGGTGCCGTCCTTCTTGGACGCGAGCTCGGCGGTGATGTGGTAGTCGCGGGCGAACGAGTCGGCCTGGATGTTCTCCGAGCGGTCCTCGATCCACTTCACCGGCAGCCCGGTGAGCACGGACGCCCCGATCGCGAGGACGTAACCCGGATAGACCGGGACCTTCCCCCCGAAGCCACCACCGATGTCGGGCGAGATCACGCGGATCTTCTGCTCCGATAGCCCGAGGTGGCCGGCGACCAGCGCGATGACGGTGCGGATCGCGTGCGGCGCCTGCGTCGTCATCCATACCGTGAGATGTCCCTCGACCTTGTCGAACTTCGCGACCATCCCACAGGTCTCGATGGAGGCGACCACGATGCGCGGGATGTAGATGTCCTGCTTCACGACGACGTCCGCCGCGGCGAACGCCTTGTCCGTGCCCGCTCGGTCGCCGGTCTCCCAGTGCCAGATGTGATTGTTCTTCTGCGCGCGGTCTTCGCGGATGACAGGAGCGTCGGGAAGGAGAGCCTTGATCGGATCGACGACGACCGGGAGCGGCTCGTACTCGACCTCGACAGCGGCGACTCCGTCAGCCGCGATGTAGCGCTCCGTGGCGACGACCGCCGCGACCTCCTGCGCTTGATACATCACGGTGTCAGTGGGCAACACCATCTGCTTGTCGCCCATCAGCGTCGGCATCCACTCCAGCTTGAGCGGAACGAGATCCTTGCCCGTGATGACCGCAAGGACGCCGGGGATCGCGAGCGCCTTGCTGGTGTCGATCTTCAGGATGCGCGCGTGCGCGTACGGACTGCGCACGATGTCGAGGTAGACCATGCCGGGCAGCTTCACGTCATCGACGTAGTTGCCCCTGCCGCGTATGAACCTGGCGTCTTCCTTTCGCGCGACGGAGTGGCCGATGCCACCGATCTCGACCGCCATCGTCATGCCCTCCCCGCCGTGGCCGGCTCTTTCTCGGCCTTGGCCTCACGCATCGTCGCGCTTGCGTGCTGGATCGCCTTCACGATGTTCACGTACCCCGTGCAGCGGCACAGGTTGCCGGAGATGGCCTGGCGGATCTGCAGCTCCGTCGGCGCCGCGTTCCGTTCGAGCAGCGCGACCGAGGTCATCATCATCCCGGGCGTGCAGAAACCGCACTGGAGCCCGTGCTCCTTGGTGAAGCCCTCCTGGACTGCGTGAAGCACACCGTTCTGCTCCAGGCCCTCGACGGTCGACACGGTCCGGCCGCTCGCCTGCACCGCGAAGACGGTGCACGACTTCACCGGACGGCCGTCGAGGAGCACGGTGCACGCACCGCAGCTTGTCGTGTCGCACCCGATGTGCGTCCCGGTCAGCAGGAGGTTCTCGCGGATGAGGTGCACGAGAAGCAGGCGGGGCTCGACATCCGCTTCCCTTGAGGCACCGTTGATGGTGAGCTGCACGCGCATCTATTTGCCCCCCTTCGCTCGGGCGACCGCACGGCGCAGTGCTCGCGTCGTGAGGACGCGCACGACATCTCGCTTGTACTCGGCCGGCCCGCGAAGATCCGCCACCGGCTGCGACTCGGCCGCGGCAGCCTCGGCCGCTGCGGCGATGGCCCTGTCATCGGGCGCTCGGCCGCGGAGCGCCTCCTCGGCGTGGCGAGCGCGGATGGCCGTCGGTCCGACGTTCGTGAGTCCGATGCCCGCCGTCGCGACGCTGCCCTTGCCATCGAGTTGAAGGTGGGCGGCGACGCCCACGATCGCGAAGTCCCCGACCTTCCGCTCGAGCTTGATATACGCGCCACCGCTCTGCGCCTGGGCGCGCGGGATGCGGATCTCGGTGACGATCTCATCCGGAGCGAGCGACGTCGTGAAGGTGTCGACGAAGAAATCGTCGATCGGGATCACACGCTCTCCGCGGGGTCCGCGCGCCACGACCGACGCGCGAAGCGCGAGCAGCGTCGCGGGGTGGTCGTTCGCGGGGTCGGCATGCGCGACGTTGCCGCCCACGGTCGCGAGATTGCGCACGATCGGATCGGCGATGACCGCGGCGGTGTCCGCGACGATCGCATAGCGGTCACGAATGACCGCGCTCTCTTCGAGATCGGATTCGCGCGTTAGCGCCCCGATCCGAAGATCGCCGTTCTCGCGGACGTAGGCGAGGCCGCTGATGCGATTCAGATCGATGATCCGGGCCGGCTGCGCGAGCCGGAACTTCATGAGTGGGATCAGGCTCTGACCACCAGCGAGGACTTTCGCCTCGCCGCCTGATCTGGCCAACCGGTCGATGGCTTCTGCGAGCTCCGTCGGCGCTTCGTACTCGAACGCTGCCGGGATCATCGCTCCCTCCTTCTCCCTGCGCGGGCGCGCGCGTCAGCACCCGGTGTACGCGTGGGTGCGCGGTGCGGATGCGCGCGCAACGGCAGGGCCCCCCGCATTCTCCCCATCTTCGGACGGGCGGCAGGATGCTAGGCCGCACTGGTCACAGTGGCAATCGGCGCGGTGGCGCGCCCTAGCGCGGGATCAGGCTTCGAGCAGCCACTCGTGGCGACTGGACACGGTCGTGGGATACGAGCGCCAGCGCTCGGGCAGCATCGCCGCATTGCCGCGGCTGCGCACGCAGCGGCGGAGGATCAGGCCCAGGTCGGCGAGAGTGACGCGGCCGCGTTTGCGCGCCCACGTGGCGCGTAGCGCGACGATCGAGTCCAGGGCCTCGTTGGACGTCATCAGCGCACCACGCTGCTCGCGGGAGACGCGTGCATGGACCCACCGGTGGGGGGATTCACGGTCGCGGCGACGTTTCGGTCTCGCTCCATGCGAGCAGCCAGGCACACACCATGCCAACGGCGCCCGCCGCCGTTTTTGGTGCCTGTCAGGTATCAGCCGATACCGAGGGTTAGCCCCGAGCACGCTCCATCGCGCGCTCGAGCGCACGTCGCGCTTGGACCGTGACGAGGTGCTGGCGGAACACCGCTGACGCGGTGAGATCCGACAACGTCGTGACGCCGTCAGCCGCCCTGGCTACGGCCGCTGCGATCGCGCCGGCATCGCCGCGCGTGCCCGCGAGGGCGCGCTCAGCGGCGGTCGCACGGAACGGACCGGCGGCGGCGCCGGTCACGCCGATCGCGGCACGCTCCACCGTGCCGTCACCCTTCAGACCAACGACCGCGGCGACGCCGACGATCGCGAAGCCCGATGCGGGATGCGCGAACTTCGCGTACGCGCTACCCGAGCGGCCTGCCGGCGCGGGGAACCGGATCTCCACGACGATCTCGTTCGGTCCGAGCGCCGTCTCGAACGTGCCTTTGAAGAACTCGCGCGCTGGAATGTCGCGGCGGCCCTTTGGGCCGATGACGCGGACCGTGGCGTCGAACGCGAGAGTCGCCGCGGGTTCGTCCGCAGCTGGGTCGGCATGAGCGATGCTTCCTCCGATCGTGCCGCGCGAACGCACCTGCAGGTCGCCGACGGCCGCGGCCGCCTCCGCGAGAGCCCTGAGGGTCGAGGCGACCCTGGCGTTGTCGGCGATGGACCGGTGAGTCGCGAGCGCGCCGACGACGACCCAGCCGTCCTCGCTCTTGATCTCGCGCAGCGCGGCGATGCGACCGATATCCACGAGCAGCTCGGGCTCGGCCAGTCCGAGCTTCATGAGCGGAATGAGACTGTGGCCACCGGCCAGGATCTTGGCTTCGCCCGACCGGCCGAGTGCCCTGACCGCGTCATCGATGGTCGTTGGCGCTTCGTAGGTGAACGGATGCGTGATCATCGTCGTGCCTCCCCCGCCTTGCGTATCGCTTGCCACACCTTTTCTGCGGTCAGCGGCATGTCGATGTGCCTGATGCCCAGCGGAGACAGGGCGTCGATGACGGCGTTCACCATCGCGGGTGTCGATGCGATCGTGCCGGCCTCGCCGATGCCCTTGACGCCGAGCGGATTCGTCTTCGTGAGCGTCACGGTGTGATCGAGCGCGAACGCGGGAACATCCGCCGCCGTCGGGACGTGGTACTCCATCATGCTGCCGGACAGCAGCTGGCCGTTGTTGTCATAGACCGCGGTCTCGTACAGGGCTTGCCCGATACCCTGGGTGATCCCACCGTGGAGCTGGCCTTCGACGATCATCGGATTGATCTGCCGACCGCAGTCGTCGCACGCGGAATAGCGGATGATCTCGATCGATCCGGTCTCCGGGTCCACCTCCACCTCAGCGACGTGCGTGCCGAACGGGAACGTGAAGTTCGGTGGGTCGTAATAGGTCGTGGCCTCGAGCCCGGGCTCCATGCCCTCGGGCAGGTTCGATGCGAGATAGGCCGCCATCGAGATCTCACCGAACGCTTTCGCTTTCTCGGGCACGCCCTTCACGAAGACCTTGCCGCCCTGGACGACGACGTCCGCGGGAGAAGCCTCCAGCAGATGCGCGCCGATCTGGATGACCTTCTCGCGGATCTTCTGGGCAGCGTTGTGCACGGCGATGCCACCGACCGCGAGGCTTCGGCTGCCGAACGTGCCCACGCCCATGCCCGGCGACTCGAAGGTGTCACCGTGACGCACTTCTACGTCGTTCGGGGTGACCCCGATCGCGTCGGCGGCGATCTGCGCCCACGAGGTCTCGTGGCCCTGGCCGTGCGGCGAGGTACCGGTGAAGACCTGCACGGCACCGGTCGGATGGACGCGGATGCGCGCGCTCTCGTAGCCGCCCCAGCCCACACCGAGGGCGGAGTTCGCCTTCGAGGGCGCGAGACCGCAGATCTCGACGTAGCTCGAGAGTCCGATCCCGCGATATCTTCCGCGCGCCTTCGCCTCAGCGCGTCGATCCTCGAAGCCCTTGTAATCGGCCATCGCGAGCGCGCGGTCGAGCGCGGGCCCGTAGTCCCCGCTGTCGTACGTGATCCCACTGATCGTCGTGAAAGGGAATGCGTCGGGCGGGACGAAGTTCTTCCGACGGAGTTCCGCCGGGTCCATGCCGATCTCGTCGGCGAGACGGTCCATCGCGCGCTCGATGGCGAACGTCGCCTCGGGGCGTCCGGCGCCGCGGTAGGCGTCGACAGGGGTCGTGTTCGTGTACGCGCCTCTGACCTCGCAGTCGAACGCCGGGATGCGGTACGCGCCAGGAATGATGAAGGCGTGAAGGATCGTCGGGATGCCGGGCGCGAATGCCTGCAGGTACGCGCCCATGTTGGCGACGGTGCGGATACGTACGCCGAGCACGGTGCCGTCGCGCTTCGCGGCCACTTCGACGTCTTCGACGAGGTCCCGGCCGTGGATCGTGGCGAGGTAGCCCTCGCGCCGGTCCTCGGTCCACTTCACGGGACGGCCGAGCGTCCTCGCGAGGTGCGCGACGAGCAGCTCCTCGGCGTAGACCTGCAGCTTGCTCCCGAACCCGCCTCCCACCTCGGGCGCGATCACGCGCACCTTGTTCTGCGAAAGGCCCAGATTGACCGAGAGGATGAGCTGCACGAAGTGCGGGATCTGAGTGCTCGTCCACACGGTGAGCTCACCGGCCTCGAACTTCGCGACGACCGAGCGCGGCTCCATCGCGTTCGGGATGAGGCGCTGGTTGACGATGCGAAGCTTGACCGTCGCCTCGGCGTCACGGAACGCCTTGTCGATGTCGCCGCCCTTCACCGGATAGGTGAAGACGAGATTCGTCCCCAGCTCCTCGTGGAGGATGGGCGCGCCCGGCTCGAGCGCTTTCGTCGCGTCGACGACGACCGGCAGTGGCTCGTAATCGACCGTCACCAGGTCGGCCGCGCGCTTCGCAGCCTGACGCGTCTCGGCGACGACGGCGGCGATCGCGTCTCCGGCGTAGCGCGCCTTGTCGGTCGCGAGCGGCATGTGCTTCGTGCCGTTCAAACCGGGCACGGTGATGAACACGGGCAGCACGCCCGTCGCCTCCGCGTCCTTGCCGGTGACGACGGTCACGACGCCCGGCACCTTGCGCGCTGCCGCCGCGTCGATGCGCCGGATGCGCGCATGGGCGTGAGGACTGCGCACGAGCGAGACGTAGACCATGGCCGGGAGGGTCACGTCGTCAGTGAACGTGCCCCGGCCCTGGATGAGCTTCGGGTCTTCCTTGCGAGGAGTGCGCGTTCCGATATAGGTCGTCGGTGCGGTGGCGGTCATCTCTTCACCTCCGCCGGCGTCTTCATCGGCATCGCTGCGCCGCGCATCTCGGTCGCGGCCGAACGGACCGCGTTGACGATGTTGTGATAGCCGGTGCAGCGGCAGAGGTTCCCCTTGATCGCGTGGCGGATCTGGGCATCCGTCGGCGCGGGGGTCCGCGACAGGAGGTCGACCGCGGTGATCATCAGTCCCGGCGTGCAGAACCCGCACTGGAGCGCGTGCTCGGCGCTGAACGCGCGCTGGATCGGATGGAGCTCGCCATCCTTCGCGAGACCCTCGACCGTGAGGATCTCGGCGCCGTCCGCCTGGACCGCGAGCATGGTGCACGACTTCACCGCGTTGCCGTCGATCAGGACCGTGCACGCGCCGCACTGGCTCGTGTCACATCCGACGTGCGTCCCGGTGAGTCTCAGCGTTTCGCGTAGCAGCTCGACCAGGAGCAGTGATGGCTCGATCTCGATTTCGTGCTCGGTGCGATTGACCGTTACGGTGATCATGCCCACGCGACACCTCCCCATTACGTGCGCTACGGGATAGCGACGCAGCTCCCCAGCTTCGAGGCGGCGTCAGGCTAGTCCCGGCATCTCGAAGGGTCAAGCAACCATCCGCTGCGCTAGGCTCGGCGCGTGGCACGACCGGTCCGAGCAAGGAAGACCGAGGGCGTCTGGGCGATCGAGCATGGCCGCGCTCGACCGAAGCCGCGGCCGAACCGGCTGCGTCGTGTCGAGGATCTTCGGTACAACAACCCCTACGGCTACAAGATCGAACGCGTGTGGTTCGACGGACGCGTCGTGTTCGCGACCGAGCAGGGCGAGGTCGATGTCGACCCGAAGAAGGTGAAGGTCGCGCAGGAGTACCAGGTCGTCTACTCGGTCGAGCTGACGCCAAAGGGGAAACTTGCGGGCGGCATAGGACCGAAACGCGTCCCTGGCCAACTCAACATCTACGACTCCGTGCCGGGGATGAAGAAATACAGCGCGATCTGGCAGTTCAACTACGTCATCGTTCCGCGCGACTACGTCGCCAACACGCTTCGTTCGGAGCGCGATTGCCTACGCAGCGGCTACGACATCAAGAAGAGCGTCGTCTTCGAGAACTGACCGGTGCTCTAACGCCCGCGGTCGCGGGTGGTCAGAGCGGTTGCTGGTGGATCGGCCAGCTCTTCGCGTAGAGCGACTCGCCGATCGCGGGACGCACGAAGCCCGGGAGATTCCCAACGTGCCGATAGCCACGACGGCGGTAGAAGGCGCGCGCCCGCCGGTTCGTCGTCGTCACCAGGAGCACGAGATGGCGGCAGCCGGACGCGCGGGCTCTGCGCTCCGAGTCGGCCAGCAGCGCGGCTCCAACGCCGCGCGACTGCTGTCCCTCAGCGACGAGCAGGAGCCGCAGATAGGCCGCGCGATCGAGCGCCCGGGTCGTCATGACCCACGCGAGTCCGAGCGGTACGCCGCCTTCGAGCGCGACGAGAAGCTGGTCACGTTCCCGAAGCCCTTCGACAAGGCTCGAACGCGCTCCCCGCAGGGTCACGCCATAGCGCTGGAGGAGTGGTGATCGGGTCATCAGCCGAGCAAGTGCCGGGACGTGCGTTGGGGTGGCGCGAGTGATCCTCATCGTCGCTGAGGGTCCAGCGCATCGCGGAGTCCATCGCCAAGAAGGTTGAAGCCCAGCACCGCGATCATGATCGCCAGCCCCGGAAAGATCGCCAGGTGGGTCGCGAATTCCAGGTACTGGCGGCCCTCGCTGAGCATCACGCCCCACGACGGCGCGGGAGGCTGCGCCGAGAGCCCGAGGAACGACAGCGCCCCTTCTGTGAGCACCGCCCAGGAGAGCGCGAGGCTGACCTGCACGATGAGCGTCGACAAGAGGTTGGGCAGGATGTGGCGTATCACGATGCGCGGCCCGGTCGCGCCGACCGCGCGCGCCGCCTCCACGAACTCGCGCGCCTTCAGCGCGAGCACCGGGCCGCGGACCACGCGCGCGAAGATGGGCGTGTACACGACCGCGATGGCCACGATGACGTTGTTCGGATCCGGCCCGAGCGCGGCGACGATCCCGAGCGCGAGGAGGATCGCGGGGAACGCGAAGAACACGTCGAGGACTCGCCCGATGGCCATGTCCGCGAGTCCTCCGAGGTAGCCGGACACCAGTCCGAGCGTCCCGCCGACGATCGTCGCGATCGCGACCGATAGGACAGCGACGCGGATCGAGAGTCGCGCACCGAACATGATCCGGCTCAGAAGATCGCGGCCGAGCGCATCCGTGCCGAATGGGAATTCGGGCGACGGACCCACGAGGCGCTGCGTCGAGATCTGCAGCGGATCGCGCAGCGGAAGGAACGAGACCGTCAGCGCGATGCCCACGTAGACGAGGACCATCGCAAGACCGATGAGCGCGACGGGCTCGCGCACGATGGCCGCGCCGATGCCGGCGAGGCCGAAGGATCGGACCGCCGCGGCGGGCCTAGGTGAGGCGGATTCGGGGATCCAGGTAGCCATAGAGCAGGTCCACGATGATGTTGACAAGGACGAAGAGGATCGCGATCACGAGCACGCCCCCTTGAACGAGCGCGTAGTCGCGTTGCACGATCGCGGCGAGCAGCATCCGGCCGACGCCGGGGATCGAGAAGATCTCCTCGACGACGACCGCGCCACCGAGCAGTTGGCCGACCTGGATGCCGAGGAGCGTGACGACGACGATCAGGCCGTTCCTCAGGACGTGCCGTCGGATGATCAGCCCGCCCGGAAGCCCTTTCGCCCACGCCGTCCGCACGTAGTCCGCGCCGAGCACGTCGAGCATCGCCGAGCGGGTCATCCGCATCGTCGCTGCCGCGAGCGCGACACCGAGCGTCACCGCCGGCAACACGATGAGCGCAAGGTTTGCCAGCGGATCGCGGATGAAGTCGACGTAGCCTCCGGTGTTGGGAAGCCACCGCAGATACAGCGAGAGCAGCACGATGATGAGCGTTCCGAGCCAGAAGCTGGGCAGCGAAAGCCCGATGAGCCCACCGATGCGCGCGACGACGTCGACGCGCGAACGAGATCGCATCGCGGACAGGAGGCCGAGCGGCAGGCCGATGAGGACCGCGATCAGCGTGGCCGCGGCCGCGAGCTCGAGCGTTGCCGGCAGCCGCTCGGCGATCTCGACGAGCACCGGCCGCCCGGTGCGTATCGAGTAGCCGAAGTCACCATGCAGCAGCGACGTGAGCCAGGTCCAGTACTGCTGGTACAGCGGCTGATCGAGGCCGAAGTACGCGCGAAGGCTCGCGAGCTGCTCAGGAGTGAGCGCGGTCGAGGTCCCGAGGCGCGCCGCGATCGCGTCGCCAGGGATCAGCCGTATGAACAGGAACGTGAGCACGGACACGCCGAGCAGCGTCGGGATGGCCCCGAGCAACCGCGTCGCGAGATACCGGCCCACGCGCCGCTAAGTGGTCGCCGTTATTTGTCCAGCCAGGTCTGACGCAGATAGATGATCGAACCGGTCGGAAGCTGGATGAAACCCTTCGTCGTCGGCAGCGTCGCGTTGTATTCACGACCCACATAGAGCCAGATGAACGGCACGCCGTTCACGAGCTCCTTCTGGGCCGTCGCGTAGAGCTCCTTGCGCTTCGCCAGATCCGTCGTCGCCCGCGCCTGCTTGATGGCGTCGCTCGAGATCGGATTCTTGTAGCTGGTCACGAAGTTCAGATTGCCGTCGTCGGTGAAATACCTGAAGACGTAGGCATCGGGGTCGATCCCTCCGCCGTTCAGGCCCGGAGCCATGTCGAAGTCGGCCTTCAGCCAGCGATCCACCCACTGCGTGAACTCGAGCGTCTCGATCTTCATCGTCACGCCGATCTCGGCCAGCTGCGCCTGCACCAGCTGCGCGATGTCTTTGGCGTAGGCCGGCTCGGTCGTTTGCGTCAGCATCGTGAACGAGACGGGGCCGACAGCAGCTTCCTGCAGCAGCGCCTTGGCCTTCGCGACGTCGCGCGTGTACAGCGGGTACTGCGACGTCGGCAGGGCGTAGTTGGTCAGCGCCGGCGCGATCGGACCCGTGACCTCGCCCTCGCCGAGCGCAACGGCGTCGATGATCGCCTTGCGATCGATGGCGTATGCGATCGCCTGGCGGACCTTGAGGTTGTCGAATGGCTTGCGCTTGGTGTTCACGAACAGGAGGTTGTAGCCCAGGCTGGGCTTCGTGGAGAGGGTGACGCCTGTTTCGGTCCGGAGTGTGCGCGCGACCTTCGGATCGACCACGATCGCCATGTCGGCGGCCTTGGTGCGCAGCGCCGCGGTGATGCCCGTCTCGTCGGGAACGACGTTGATGCGGATCCCGGCGAGGTACGGCTGGCCGGCGACGTAGTAGTCCTTGTTCGCCTCGAAGCGCATGTAGTTGTCCGGGACCCACTCGACCAGCTTGAACGGTCCGCTGCCGATCGCGGTCTCCTTCTTGGAGAGATCGGTGTTCGCCTCGCCGATCTTCTTCGAGACAATGCCGGTGTTCGGGTGCGCCATGTACGCGATGAGCGCAGCATTCGGCGTTTTCAGGTTGAACACGACCGTTGTGGCGTCGGGCGCGGTGATCGTATCGACGTCACCGAAGAACGACCGCGCCACCGACGAGTTCGCTGGAAGGATGATGCGTTCGAAGGTGTATTTCACGTCCGCGCTCGTCAGCGGGTCGCCGTTGTGGAACTTGACACCCGAGCGGATCTTGACCGTGACGGTCTTCCCATCGGAGGACGTCGTCGGCATCGATTCGGCGAGGTCCGGCTGCACCGCGGAGTTCTCGTCGAGGCGCATGAGGTAGCTGTACACGAGCTCGAACACGCGGGCCGACGTGAACGCTGGCACCTTGTGCGGGTCGAGGTTCGTGACCTCGCCCGCGCGGGCAAGGATCAACGTGCCGCCCTTCTTTGGCCCGCTCGCGGTCGCGGACGGGCTTGGCGCCGTCGCGGTCGGCGCACACGCCGAGACGACCGTCGCCATGATGAGGACCAGTGCACCGCTGATGTTCGATAGACGCAACATCTCTTGCCCTCCCGCGGCAGTGCCAGGTGGCACAGTAGCACCGTGGTCCGCTTCATCGAGGTCAGTCACCGCATCACCGCCGGGATGAAGACGTACCCGGGATTACCCGAGCCCAAGGTCGACGTGATCATCGACTACGCCTCTTCGCGCGAGCGCTACGGCGGCAAGGCGGAGTTCCTCATCGCGTCACTGCACCTGTGCGGGAACACCGGAACGTATGTCGACTCGCCGCATCACCGGTACCCGGCCGGCGCCGATCTCGCCGAGCTACCGCTCGAGCGCGTTGCGCACCTTCCGGTGGTCGTGATCGACGCGACGAGCTCCGGTCGCGCGATCGGTCCCGATGTCCTCCGTGGCAGGGAACTCACCGGTAGCGCAGTCCTCGTGCGCACGGATTTCGCGCAGCACTGGGGGACCGAGGCGTACTTCACCGACCATCCCTTTCTTACGAGCGACAGCGTCGACATCCTGGTGAAGGCGCGACCGGCGTTCGTCGGCATCGATTCGCTGAACATCGACGACACCGCGGACTTTTCGCGGCCCGCGCACACGAAGCTGCTCGGCGCCGGCATCCCGGTCTGCGAGCACATGACCGGCCTCGCGGCCATCCCGAAGTCCGGCGGACGTCTGCACGCGGTCCCGATCGCCTGGGTCGGCGGCGCGACGTTTCCCGTGCGCGCCTACGTGATCGCGGAAGACGCCGAATAGACTCGGCCGCGTGCGATCGGAGCAACCGGTCAGCGTGACCCACGTCAGCGTCGTTCCGATGGACCGTCAGATCGTCCTCGAGGATCAGACCGTTGTGATCCGCGACGGCCGCATCGAATCCATCAGCGCCGCGGCCGATGTCGACGCCCGACAGATGCGCGTCATCGATGGACGAGGGAAATGGCTGATGCCAGCGATCGCCGACATGCATGTGCACTTTTGGGATCCCACGGAGGCCAACCTCTTCCTCGCGAACGGGATCGCTCACGTTCGCAACATGTGGGGAGCGCCACTTCATCTTGCGTGGCAGAAGAAGGTCGAGAGAGGAGAGGTCCCAGGGCCGCGAGTGACGACGACGAGTCCGATCGTCGATGGCGCGGGTCCAAATGGAAGAACGATCTGGCCCGGATCAGTTCTGCTCGCTTCGCCCGAGGAGGCCGGACCGCTTGTCGCACGCTTGGCCGATCGAGGTTACGCGCAGATCAAGGCGTACTCGGCACTCCGACCGGAGCCGTTGCGGGCGCTTGGCGCCGCGGCAAAGGCACGTGGGATCCCCGTCACTGGTCATTGCCCAAGGTCGATGCGCTTCGAGGAAGCGATCGACGCCGGCATGAGCTGCTTCGAACACTTCGCGGCCATCGAGAACGGCCATCTGCGTGGCGGTGAGCGCCAGCCGCCAGAGGCCGGCAACTGGCTTGAGCGGTCTCGTATGGTCACCCAACTGGACCTGGAACGGATCCGCGTTCTCGCCGACCGCATGGCTCGCGAGCAGATCTGGAATTGTCCGACGCTGGTCGTGCTCCGCCAGATCACTCTCTCACGGGATGACGCGCTGGCGACTCCTCATCTCGACTACATTCGGCCGCACACTCGAGACGGCTGGGACCCGACAGACGACTTTCGTTTCCGGGGAATGCCCTTCACCCGTGATGACCTCGCGGTCGCCGCGCGCGCGGCCGATGAGGTGTTCCGTCAGGTCGTCGGAGTTCTGCGAGACGCCGGAGCTCCGCTACTCCTTGGCACGGACACGCCCAACCCATACGTCGTGCCTGGGTTTGCGATCCACCAAGAGCTGGCGCACCTGAGCGCGGCCGGACTAACGCCTTATGAAGTATTTCGGACAGGGACGAGCGAGGCTGCACGATTCCTCGAGGAGCAGGACGACTGGGGGACCGTGGCGACCGCCCGACGCGCTGACCTGGTACTCCTTTCACGCGATCCCCTGCAACACGTCGACGCCCTACAGCACATCCAACACCTCTTCATCAACGGACACGACTTCGATCGCGCCGCGCTAGACGCGCTCCTGGCCGAGCGGCTGAACGACGTGAAGCGGGAGCTCGAGCCGATCACGATCAGCGCCGACGACAGAAAGTGGTTCGTGAGCCACGCGGGCCGTCCATTCGGCCGCCTCACGACACGGCGGCAACCGACCGCCGGTGGGACGCTGTTCAAGGAGAGCGGTGTGAACTTCCAGTGGGGTGAGACGCGACGCGAGGCCGCGGCGATCCTTGAAGCAGACGGGTCGCTGAAAGAGCTCACCGCGACGACGAAGACTGGATTTGGCACGGAGAAACTCTCCATCGCACGGGCGCCCACGGGATATGCGGCGCATCTGACCGCGGTCGACGGGGTCATTTCGGACACCACCGTTGAGACCAGCCCTGTCCCTCTCAGTCCTCGGCTGCTCGTCTCGGCGTCAGCGTCGTTCGCGTCTTCGCTGTCGACATCCGCACTCACGTTCGAGGATGAGCGACTCATTCTCACTTCGGTCGCCGCCACCTCCGCCCCGCCATCAGCGGCCGACGGAGCGACGGTGACGTTCTCACGCCCCGGCGAAGTGCTCGAGTTCGTGATCGCGTTCGATGACGCAGGCGACGTCGCGCGCGTCTCCCAACGTATGGCGCTGGGCGTGCGCGAGTGGGTGGTAGAGAGCTCGGCCTGACCTAGCGAGGCTGAGCGTCACATCCCGATGGGATGCCAGACGGTCTTCAGCTCGAGGAACGCCTCGATGTCGTAGGGGCTCTGCCCGTCGGCCTTCCCGCGCACGACGCGCTTCACGTTCTCCGCGCCGAGGCGCTCGAGCTCCGCGGCATCGCCATCCGCGCCGGTGAGGTCGAGCGCGGCAACGTCCATGTGCGACGCGAGGATCGGCGCGAGCTCCTTCCGGAGACCGGTGAGGACGTTCACGACGCCCGGCGGCACGTCCGCGGTGGCGAGGCACTCAGCGAATTCGATCGCGACGAGCGGGTGCTTCTCCGATGCGATGACGACGGCGGTGTTGCCGCCGACGATGACCGGCATCAAGCGCGTGACGAGGCCGAGGAGCGGCGGCTCGGGCGCGAGGATCCCCGTGACGCCGGTCGGTTCGGGCACGGTGAAGTTGAAGTACGGGCCGGCGACGGGATTCGCGCTGCCGACGACCTGCGCGATCTTGTCCGCCCAGCCGGCGTACCAGACGACACGGTCGATCGCGCGGTCGACCTCGTTCTTGCGCGGCGCGAGGGACGCGAGCTCGCTCCGTCGCATCTCCATCATCTCGGCGATGCGGTAGAGCACCTGGCCACGGTTGTACGCCGTCGCCTTCGCCCAGCCCGCGCCGGCCTGCCGCGCGATGCGGACGGCGTCGCGGAGATCCTTGCGCGACGCGCGCGCGATGTTCGCGCCCTCCACGACGAGCGTGCGGCCCGACTCGGATCGCGGGAACGCGCCGCCAATGAACAGCTTGTAGGTCTTCTGGACCGGCAGCCGGCTCATGCGTCGTCCAGCGCGACGTACGCCTCGAGGCCATGCCGGCCGCCTTCGCGCCCGAAGCCGGACTCCTTATAACCACCGAACGGCGAGGCGGGATCGAAACGGTTGTAGGTGTTCGCCCAGATGACGCCGGCGCGAAGCTTCTGCGCCATCGCCAGGATGCGCGAGCCCTTCTCGGTCCAGACGCCGGCCGAAAGCCCGTAGGGCGTGTTGTTCGCCTTCTCGATCGCCTCGTCGGGCGTGCGGAACGTGAGCACGGAGAGCACAGGACCGAAGATCTCCTCCTGCGCGATGCGGTACGACTGGGCGACGTTGGTGAAGACGGTCGGCACGAACCAGTAGCCGCGCTCGGGCAGCTTGCACGGCGGCTGGTAGATCTCCGCGCCCTCGTCGACGCCCGACTGCACCAGCGCGGCGATCTTGTCCAGCTGCTGCTTCGAGTTGATGGCGCCCACGTCGGTGTTCTTGTCGAGCGGATCGCCGACGCGCAGGGTGCGCATGCGCCGCTTCAGCTTCGCGATCGTCGCCTCGTAGATGGACTCCTGCACGAGGAGGCGCGACCCGGCGCAGCACACATGGCCCTGGTTGAAGTAGATGCCGTTGATGATCCCCTCGACGGCCTGGTCGAGCGGCGCGTCGTCGAAGATGATGTTCGCCGCCTTCCCGCCAAGCTCGAGCGTGAGGCGCTTACCGGTCCCGGCGAGCGTCCGCTGGATGGCCTTCCCCACCTCGGTCGACCCGGTGAACGCGATCTTGTCGACGTCAGGGTGCGCGACCATCTCCGCGCCGGTGCGGCCGTCGCCGGTGATGATGTTCACGACGCCCGGCGGAAGCTCCGCCTGCCGAAGTACGTCGCAGAACAAGAGGGCGGAGAGTGGCGTCGTCTCCGCCGGCTTGAGCACGACGGTGTTGCCGGCGGCGAGCGCGGGCGCGATCTTCCACGCGAGCATGAGCAACGGGAAGTTCCACGGGATGATCTGCGCCGCGACGCCGATCGGCCGCGGTCTGCGGTTGGGGAACGCGTACTCGAGCTTGTCCGCCCAGCCGGCGTAATAGAAGAAGTGCGCGGCGGCCAGCGGGATGTCGACGTCGCGGGACTCGCGGATCGGCTTGCCGCCGTTGAGGGACTCGAGGACGGCGAACTCCCGCGCGCGCTCCTGCAGGATCCGCGCGATCCGGAAGAGGTACTTCGCGCGCTCGCTCGGACGCAGCTTCGACCACGTTCCGTCGAACGCGCCACGCGCGGCCTTCACCGCGCGGTCGACGTCGGCCTTGTTGGCCTGAGCCACCTCGGAGAGTGGCGCTTCGCGCGCAGGATCGATCGTCGTGTAGCGCTCGCCGGACAGCGGCTCGACGAACTTTCCACCGATGAACAGGCCGTAGCGCTCCTGGATGCGCACGATGTCGCGCGACTCCGGCGCGGGCGCATAGTCCCATGCCGTCGCCATCGGCGCCTTGTCGGCGCGGCGAACGACGTCGCCCTGCCTACGCTCAGTCAATCGTGAAGTAGTCCGGGTTCTGGTAGCGGCCGGTGCGCTCCTTGTGGATCTGCATGAGCACGTCGTTGAGGAGAGTCGAAGCCCCGATCCGATAGCGATCCGGAGTGAGCCACGCGAGTCCGAGCGTCTCGTGCACCTGCACGAGGAACTGGACCGCCTGCTTGGACTGGCGGATCCCGCCAGCGACCTTCATGCCGACGACACGGCCGGTCTCCTCGTGCACGTCGCGGATCACCTCGAGCATGCAGAGAGCGACCGGCAGCGTCGCGTTGGTCGCGGCCTTGCCGGTCGACGTCTTGATGAAGTCCGCGCCGCCGGCGATCGCGAGCAGCGACGCCCGGCGCACGTTGTCGTACGTGCCGAGCTCACCGGTCTCGATGATGACCTTCAGATGCGCGCGGCTTCCGCAGATCTCCTTCACGCGCACGACCTCGTCATAGACCTGCGCATAGCGGCCCGAGAGGAACGCGCCCCGGTCGATCACCATGTCGACCTCTTGCGCGCCGGCGTCGACCACCCACTTCGTCTCATCGAGCTTCACCTGCAGCGGCGACTGGCCCGATGGGAACGCCGTCGCGACGGAGGCGACCTTCACGTCGGTGCCTTTGGTGCGCTCGAGCGCGTACGGGACGAGGTTCGGATAGACGCAGATCGCCGCCACCGAAGGGATGGCGGGATCGCCGGGGTCCGGCCGGATGCCCTTCGAGCTGAGCGCGGCGACCTTTCCCGGCGTGTCGGCGCCCTCGAGCGTGGTCAGGTCCATCATGCGGATCGCGAGATCCAGCGCGAACAGCTTTGACTCGCGCTTGATCGAGCGCTTCGAGAGCACATCGGCGCGTTCCTCGAGCGCGACGGCATCGACCGACCCGAGACGCGGGAGACGCGGCTCGAGTGGGAGCTCGAATCCTCCGGGAAGCGCGGGTGCCGTCGCCACTACCTTTGAGGATATTCCCCGCGCCGCTGCCGGAGGCGCGGTGGTCTAGCGGTTGCCCGCCGCCTGTGACACGAGCGCGCCTCGCTCCGAGCCCACACTTGGCGCGTGCAGCGCCGCGCCGATGAAGGTCGCGTAGCTCGACAGCACCTGGAGGTGGGGCTCGCCGTACTCACGACGCCGCGTGGTGACGAGCACAAGGACCCCGGCGACCACTTCTGCGACGCCGGGGATCGGGACGACGATCGCGCCCTTCGCATCGGGGACGGCGCGGATCACCGCGCCGTTCGTCAGGTCCCACGAGATGGACGCGTGCCGTTGCAGTTGAGCCCGCACGAGCTCGCCAGCGGTCTCCCGCTGGCCGACCGTTGTCCGCGCCGCGCCCGTCGCCGCGACAAGCTCGAGGCCGCCGCCGGGGACCGTGGCGTACAGCAGGGCGGCATCTCCGGGAACGATCTCCAGCGCGCCCTCTGCGAGGAGCCGCAACACGTCGGGCGTCGGACCGGCCGCCAGCGCCAGCGCGACCTCGGCAAGGGCGCCGAGCCGTCGGCCGTGCGCATCGAATCGGCCTCGCACGAGGCGCATCGCGCCGAAGCCGGCGCCGATGCCCATGAGGACGAGCGCGCCCACGCCGTTGCCGCCGACCCGGATCACCGGCTCTCCGATCGGATGGTCCGTCCCGGCCCAGAGCGCGAAGTTCGCGGCGACCGCGAGGAACGCGGCAACGACGCCGAGCTCCGGCCCAAAGAGCGCACCGGCCACCGCCACGGGCGCGATCGACAGCACCGCGGCGCTCGCGCCGAAGATCGGCTCGGCGATGAGGAACGCGGCCGCGTACGCGACGAGCAGGATCGCGATGACCGTGATCGCTCGCCGGCGCCGTGCGAGAACGCTGAACGCGCCGCGCGAAACGCCCCGTGCGGTCAGGACGATGCGCGCGTTCGCCCGCTCCGGAGGCGTGTCTCGCTGTGGTCTCGCGACGCGGCGGATCTCGGCCAGCAGCGTCGCGAGGGGCGTGTCCTTTGGAACGAACGCAGTCACGCCGTTCGCGAGCGCAAGGTCGCGGATGCCCTCGTCGAGCGTGAACATGACCACCGCGGTGTCAGACGACTCGTTATGAAGGCGCGTCGCCACATCGAGTCCGCGCAGGCCCGGCATCCGATGATCCAGGACGACGACGTCCGGATCGAGCTGGCGAATAAGGCTCAGTGCCTCGTTGCCATCGGTCGCGATGCCCACGGTGACGAGGTCGTCACTCGTCGCGATCGCGCTGCGCAGTCCTTCACGCACCATCGGATTGTCGTCGGCGATCACCAGGCGTATCTGCCTCCGCGCCGCACCGCTGTCGGCGGGCACCTCGCGCGCGCGCTGTTGACGTGCGGCGGCGCGTTCGACGTCCTCCCGCTTCGCGAAGCCGAGCTCGACCAGGAGCGCACCGATTGGTACACGACGGCCCTGACGGAGGCGCTGTTCCGCGAGCGCGCGCTCGAGCTGCGCCGGCTGGATCGCGCCCGCATCGACGAGGAACAGGCCGAGACCGGGGTCGGGTGTGGGTTGATCGAGAACGATCTTCAGCATCCGGACGAGATCGAGGGGGCCGAACGGCTTCACGATGTACGCGGTCGCGCCGACCGCGCTCGCGAAGGCGCGGCTCTCCGGATCGTCGCGCGCGGTCAGCATGACGACGCGAATGTCGCGGGTCTCCGGCGCGCTGCGAAGCTCGCGACACACGACGAAGCCGTCACGCTCGTGCTCTCCGAAAGCGACGTCGAGAAGAACGATCTCAGGCTGCTCCGCGCGCGCAACGACGAGCGTTTCGCCCGGCGTCGAGGCCTCGACGACACGCCAGCCCTGCGCCATGAGCGTTACTCGCACCAGGGCGCGGACCGCCGCGTGGTCGTCCGCGATGAGCACGCTGGGGCCGCGCACGTCCGAGGTTCTTGCCGCATCGCTCATTACGAGAACTCTTGGGCATATGGCAACCCGTGGTCAAGCATGACTTTAATGGGTCGCCGAACGAATGCGACCCGAGGGCGTTAGAGCGGATGGCGATCCTCAGCGCGGAAGGCGATACGACGGATCGGTAATGGCGGAACTCATACGCGACCCGTAGCCGCTGCACACTATTTCCTCAGACGACACCACATCGATCGCGAGGCCGCCGATCGCGAGGGGATAGCGGAGCGGGATCCCGAGGAACTTGTGGAAGTACGGAGCCGGCCGCGCGCCCCGGTTATAAGAGGTGTGGATTGCGCGTGACGACCCACAGCGCGGTCCCGTTGAATCCGGCGTACAGCATCAAGTGCCAGATGGTGAAGAAGCCGCCGAGCGCGCCGTTCTGCAGATTGATGTGATTCCAACCATCGAGGAAGAGCCCCATCACGAGAAGGCTCGCGAGCAGGCTGGTGACGAGGTCCTCGCGCCAGATCGCTTTTGCTCCCACGCTGGTCCCTCCTCTGTCGCAGGTGCGGAGGCTATACCGCAGCAAGACGGCGCTCGCGTGCGCCGGCGAACACAGTCACGGCAGTCCTCGTTGCGCTACTGACGCTAGCGATCACCCGGGGGCGTCGGGAACCGCGGGCGAAGTCCGGCTTGCATTTTGGCGATGTTCCTCCGGACATACAGACCCTGGAGCAGCAACGCGACGACGAAGCCCAGTGCACCTACTGCGAGGATCGCCGATGCGGCCCCTTCGATACGGAGCGTGGCGAGCGCGACGATGACCCCAACGAGCACGGCATTCAGGACCATCACCACCGTGCCTGTGCCCGAGAGTATCTGCAGAAACCAGAAGGGCACGCCGCCGCCAGGCTGGACGCCCATCGTGATGCGCATGCCCATGCGGATCGTCGTGAGCGCTCATCACGAAGTAACGTTCGACGTCGGGTGCGAGCTCCAGATACGCCGCCCGGATGCGATTCATGCCGATCACACAGAGCGCCTCGTGGTAATTCGCCGTGCCGAGGCGGATCGCTGTGGCAACACCGATGAGCAGCACGACAGGCAGGATCCGCGCGGCTGAACGACTCGTTCCAGGCGAGCGAGCGCGACGCGAGCAGGCTCCAGTGCTCGGTCGACAAGATCTGGAGCCGGATCGCTGGCGACACGCCATCGGTGATCGTTGCCCCGCTCGCCGGAACGGGAGCCGGCTCCGCGCCGATCCCAGGTGCGCGTTCGAAGGACATCATGCGGACCTCGCTTCCAGCCGGGTCAGCGACCGTACCCGACCGGCAAAAGGATGTCACCCCGCGTCGTCAGGTAATAGACCTGCCAGCCGTAATAGCCACGGTATGCGTCGGGCTCGGCGAGCATGACCTCGGCGTACGCGGTCACAGCGCGCACGTAACGCTGTGAGTTGTTGTAGCGGAAGAGCGCGTTCGCCATGTTGGCCGGCGCTCCGTTCGCTTTGAGGTAACGCGCAGCCGCGCGGATCGCATCGCGGTCCGAGTTCACGTCACCTTGGCCGTACGCGGCCCACGTGCCGGGCATGAACTGCATCGGCCCCTGCGCGCCCGCGACAGACGTGCCGCGGATCCGGCCCATGCGCGTCTCGACAAGATGGATCGACGCGAGATATGCCCAGGGGACTCCGAACTCGGTCTCCGCCTCGCGATAGAAGCGAGCCAGGTCGGCGAGAGGCGCCGGATCGACGATGCGCCACGCGGTCGGCAGATCGGGACCGGGAACGACCGTCGCACGCAGCTCCGACGTGGCATCGAGATTCGTGGTGACGACGCCGCGGATCGCGGCGGGGACGGCTGCGAGGAATCCCTCGCGCCACTCGGGCCGCGCCGAGATGGTGCGATAGATGCGCTGCTGCAGATGGCCCGTCCACGTCAGCTCCGCACCGGTCACCTTGCTGTCACGGATCGCACGCTCAGCGCCCGCGATCTGCGCGGCGATCGCGACCGGGTCGGCCGCGACCGGCGGAGGTTCCTCGCGCGGGGTCGGCGTCGGCTGCGGACTTGGCGTCGACGTCGGCGTGCCGGCCGCGGACGCATCCGGCGCCGTGGTGGCTAGCGCGCTCGGCGATGCGGACGGCGCGCCGCTCCGAACAGCGCAGGCGCTTGCGAGCACCACAGCGGACGCGATGGCAAGAGTCCGGCTGATGCGGGATGTCAGCGCCACTCGATCGATGCGACCTCCACGGGTTCGGGTATGTCTTTGAGCGTAAGGCTGCGCATCTCGCTGGGGTACGTCGTCTTCGCCGCCGCGAGAGTGCCGGCGCTCCTGGAACGCGTACACCGACAACCGCAGCCACATCGCGCACAACGCGCTGGCCGCAGCCGGTGTCTGGGACGCCAAACAGACCCGCGGACCTGGCCTCATCGACGTCGTGAAAGACATCCTCAGTGTCGGCACAGCGGTCGCACTGGGGCGCATGTCGGACTTCTCATTTCCTGCGAACAAATTCGTCAGGGCATTCGAGGCGGGCAACGAGCGCCCGATCGACAGCGCGGCCACTGGCTTCGGGGATCACGATGTCGTGCGCACGCTGAACGAGGGCTGGCTGAGCACCGGCCCCGGTGCCCTGATCGTCACGTACCCGATGCACGACGCGACGCGCAAACCAGATGTTCGCGCCCGGCCGCGATCCGTTCCTGTTCTCAGTGCCGAGGGTGTGGGACAAGGAAGAGAAATTCAAGATGCTCACCCGCAACGCGAGCCCGAGCCTCACGGATCTTGGCGCGAACCTGTCGCGGTTCCGCGACCGCTACGCCCAGATCCTTTCCGGCCAGCAAGACGTCAGCGAAGAGCTCGCGGCGGTCGGCGGCGAGGACAGCGAGCAGGCCTTCCCGCTGTTCTACGAGCGCTTCTACCAGTTCATCGCGCGGCAGCTCGAGAGGACCAACGCTCTCATCGTCGATCACGCGCGCTTCATCGATGCAGGCCCGTGACGCGAACTTCGGCGTGGCCTGCGGGTGCCCCAGCGCTTCAGTGCGTTGATGGTCGGGCGAAGCTCGCGGCCGCGATCGGTGAGCGTGTACTCCACCCGCGGAGGTACCTCGGCGTAGATCGTGCGTGAGACGAGGCCCGCCGCCTCGAGCTCGCGCAGCCGCGCCGTGACCATCTTTGGATTGGCGTGAACGAGCGAACGTTCTATCTCGGTGAATCGACGCGGACCGTTGAGAAGATCGCGGATGATGAGCAGCGTCCACTTGTGTCCAACAACAGCGAGTGCGCTCGCGAGCTCATCCATCGGGTACTTACTTTATTGTTACTTACTTGCTATTTGCAAGTATTGCGAGTAGGGTTGACGCAGAAAGAAGGGCATCTATGACGCTCACACAAGACAAACCGATCGTCGCTCAGAACGGCACGAACAACGGCGGCATCAACAACGCCGCAGCCAACACCGCGACGATCAAGCAATGGGTCTCAGCCATGGTCAAGGGCGACCTCGACAAGGCTCCGTACGCTGAGGACGCCGAGACCTCCGACCCGAGCGGCAAGTACAAGGGCAAGGCGCAGATCCTCCAGTCACTCAAGGTCTGGAAGACGGCGTTCCCTCAGGGCACCGCAGAAGTCACGAACCAGATCGCACAGGGCGACCAGGTCGCTTCCGAGGTCGTCTTCAAGGCGACGCAGACCGGCCCGCTCGTCGCATCGACGGGAACGATCCCGGCGACGAACAAGCCGATCGTTCTCAAGACCATGGTGATCAGCTCGTTCCGCAACGGCCTGATCCAGCGCGAGCGTACCTACTTCGATCAGGTCGACCTGATGAAGCAGCTCGGCATCACGCAGCCCAAGCCGTAACTCAACCTCGTGGCAGGGCGAAAGGAGCACCCGATAAGGGTGCTCCTTCGTCGTTGCGCTACTGAGTACCGGCGCCTCCGGGCCGCGGTCTGGCGCCCGCGAGCGGCAGTGCGAAAACGAACGTACTGCCGGCGCTCGATGTGGCTTCCAGCCACATACGACCACCGTGACGCTCGGCGAGACGCTTGCTGATGTGCAGGCCCAGGCCGTTTCCGGGAACGTCGCGCGTCCTCGACGTGCGGTAGAACGGCGTGAACAGCAGGTCGCGCTCATCTTCGGGCACGCCAACGCCGTGGTCCGAGACCCGGACCTGCGCCTCGTTCCGTTCGATCGTGAGCAGGACCTCGATCGGATCCGCCGGTCCGCTGTATTTCGCGGCGTTGCTGAGGAGGTTGTCCAGGATCTGCGCGATCCGCGCCGGGTCACCAAGCACGCGCACCGCGTCGGGAGGCCGCTCGAAGCTGATCCGCGGAGTCGCGCCGTATTCGAACCGACCGATCGCCTCCACCACCACGCTCGCGAGATCAAGTGGGACGACCTTGAGGCTGAGGCCGTTGGACGTGATCCGCGAGTGATCCAGGAGCCCGGCGATCAGCTGCGCCATCCGCTCCGTCTGCGCGATCGCGATGTCGATCGCCTCGCGCTCCTTCTCCGGGTCCTGCCCGATGTGCCGGCGCGCCCGCTGCGCTTGTCCCCGGATCACGGTGAGGGGAGCGCGCAGCTCGTGGACGACGACCTCAAGGAGATCGGTCTCCGGCCAGTCGGACGCGAGCCGGCCGACATCCGGGAACACCGTGATCTCGGCGGCCGCGCTGTTGGATGGCGGCGCTGCTTTCTCGTCGGTCGCCGCCGGACCATCGATGGCGCTCCTCACCATCGCGAGGAATTCCTCGACGACGAAAGGCTTGCTCACGAACCCCGCGAACCGCGCGTCGCGGCTGCGTCGCGACGTACCGGCCTCAGCCTCTGCCAGAGCCGCCCCATCGGCCGTGAACATCAACACAGGCAAGGTCGGATGGGCTCGACGGATGGCGGCGGCGTCCGACCAGGTGCGACTCTCGCCGGTGGCGTTTAGCTCGCCGTCGATGATCACGCACCGCGGCTGCCACCGGTCGACGGCGGCGCCGATGAGCGCGTGATCGGCAATGGTGACGGGACGATAGCCGGCCTCGGTGAGCAGATCGCCGACGAGCGCGCTCAGTCCGGCGTCGTCCTCGACGACAAGAACGCTTTCTGGCTTCATCGCTTCCTCCCGCCGTTTCCCCCCACGGCCTGCCGACGACCCGTCTCGGCAGCCAGGACAAGGTCGCACGCGGGTGCGATCGGCGCATGACGATTTCGTAACGCCACGCGCGGCTTGACCCCGGCCCGGGCAGGAAAGCCAGACTAGACCGGGCCGTTCGCCTTCGTGCCCGTCCCCGGAACGAACCGATACCCGCTCCCGGGAACGGTCTCGATGTATCGCGGCTTGTGCCAGTCGTTCTGCAGCTTTGCGCGCAGAGCGCGAACGTGCCGGTCAACCACGTTGCTTTCGATCACAAAGTCGGTGCCCCAGAGCGCGTCGAGGATCTGCTCACGCGTCAGCACGCTTCCCGCGTTCGCGGCGAGCAGGTACAGCAGCGCCTGCTCGAGCGACGTGAGATGCAGCTCGTGATCGCCGGCGAGGACTTTCCGGTTGAGCACGTCGATCTCGAGATCGCCGACACGCAGGCGCGGCACGAGCTCCCCGGCCTTGCCGTGCGTCCGGCGGATGACCGCGCGGGCGCGCGCGACCAGATCGTCCGGAACGAATGGCACGGCGATGTAGTCGTCGGCACCGCGCTCGAAGGCGTCGAGCTTTCCACGAAGGTCGCTTCGGCGGGTCAGTGCGATGACGCCGATCGGCCCACCGGACCGCGCGTCGTCGATGAGCTGGATACCCGCGCCTGCCTCGAGGTCGATGTCGAGAAGAAGGAGGTGCGGCTTCCATTCGGAGATCGCAGCCCTGGCGGCTTCGACGCTCGACTCCGCGCGCCGGAGATAGCCTCCGTGGCGCAGGGTCAGGTCGATGGTGTTCGCGAGCGCCCGGTCTTCGATCACCAGGAGCACGCGCACAGCACGCTCGGCGTCCTTCGTGGCAGGTGCGGCCGGCCTAGACGCCATCCGCTCTCCTTTTACTCCGAACCATGGTCCAAAGCTATTGCAGTTGTCGATGACGCTTCGCAATATTGTCCTCGATTTGGCAATGCCTAACTTGAATAGAAGTGCAATTTCGACCACCGGCCGGCCGGCATCGATCCGGGAGCGCGGCGACAGCTTTCGGCGCCTCCTGGATGGGCAGAGGCGACGTTCGCGGAGCGCGGCTACAACGCCGCGACGATCCATGACATCTGTGCGCGCGCCGGCGTAGGGATCGGGACCTTTTACACGCACTTCGGGCGCAAGTCGGAGCTGCTCCGCCAGGTGATGGTCGTCCGCGCGCCGGTCCTGTCGCGGATCCTCACCACGAAGGACCTTGGGGATAAGGAATCACTCGCCGCCGGTCTTCGCAAGACCGTCGACGACCCACGTTCGGTCGGTCTGTGGCGGGCCTGGTACGACGCCGTGCTGCAGGAAAGCGACATCGCGCGGTTCCACACGGACTGGCGCCGCGCGGTCCGCGATGAGCTCACCGCCATGATCGATCAGGCGCGTGCAACGAAGCCGAGGCAGGGCCGTTTGATGGATACGAAAGTTCGTCGCGTGGACGATGATGACGCTCGCGCGCGAGCTCGCCATCCATGACCGCACGGGCGGTGCGGCAGATGTCGAGACCGCTGCCGAGCTCATTTCCCAGCTCGTTCCCGGACCCGCGCCCACAAGCGCTTAGCTAGGACTGGCTCTCGTAGATCCGAACACCGAGGAGGCGGCTGAACGGCAGTGGCCAGTCACGCGGAGCGAGCATCGCCCCGGCTGGATCATCGTGGTCGCCTACGAGGACCATCAGGCCGGCATACGTCCCCAGCGGTGAACCGATCCACAGCAGACCGAGAGGTGTCGCTGCTCCGCCTTCCGAGACGCCGCGCTGGGTGTCGGCCGGTATGTCGGACGCCGTGCTGTTGATGCCTGACTCCGTCACCGCGAGCCGGTAGTACGACGGCGGACTCTCGGAACGTTCCGTGATCCGCGGTCCGTAATGCCGCGGTGGCTGCCATGTCGCCACGAGTGCATCGAGCGCCACGCGTTCCGCCGGATCACCGTCCGGGAGCTCTCCCGGATGCAGCGCACGCACCGTCGCGACATCGCGGTTGTCGTCGATGCTCGTGAGCAGCGGGACGGCCGGTCCGATCCCGCGAGAGAAGGTCGCGACGATCCCGGCCGCGTCGCCCGCGCTATCCGCGCTGTGCAGCCGGAACTCCTGGACCACCAGGCCATTGATGCGGTCGTCGATCGACATGACCCAAGACTGACCCTCAAGAGCGGTCGAGTCATGACTCGACGGTCATTTCCGGGAACGGCAGCCTGTGAAATCGAGGGTGAAGGTAACTTCAGCAGCGGACCGAACACTATCGACGGCCGCGCCGCCCCCGCGATGACGATTTCGTCATGACGAATCGGTAATGACGACGGCCACCCGCCGGTGCTCATCTTCACGTGAGCACCATTTAACACGCCACCCCAACCCCTCCCCACAGCCGCCGTCGGCTCGCGTCGGGGCCTCGCGCAGGTCACGGCGCGAGCCCGGCGGCAACGACTGCGTGGTGAAGCGCCTGCTCATCACCGGTATGCCGGCGGGATCCTGGGCCCCGATAATCAGGTCATGAGAGCGCTGAACAAGCTCACGGCGGAAGAGGCGCGGGTCATCGTCAACAAGGGGACGGAGCGCCCATTCACCGGCGAGTACGACGATTTCTTCGTCGAGGGCACGTACATCTGCAGACGCTGCGAGGCGCCCCTCTACATCTCAGATGCGAAGTTCCACTCCGGCTGTGGCTGGCCATCATTCGACCAGGAGATCGAAGGCGCCGTGCGGCGGGTGCCGGATCCGGATGGCGAACGCGTCGAGATAGAGTGCGCGGCCTGCGGCGGACACCTCGGCCACGTCTTCGTCGGCGAGCGGTTCACCGCCAAGAACACGCGGCACTGCGTGAACTCGATCTCGCTCAGATTCGCGCCCAGGGCGTAGACCCGGGCCCCGAGCGAATGATCCCGCCGCCGCGCGCTGAGGAGCGGTGCGCGTTACGCGGCCGAGGCCGCCAGCGGGATCCGCGCGGTGACCCGCGTGCCGCGCAGCGGGCGCGACTCGATGCGGATCTCTCCCCCGTGCCGTTCGACGATCCAACGCGCGATCGGTAAGCCCAGGCCGCTGCCCGACGCGTCGATACGTCGTGCGGCGTCTCCACGGTAGAAGCGCTCGAAGACATGCGGCAGGTCAGACACCGCGATGCCGATCCCGTCGTCCTCGACCCGCAGCACCGCGTCCCGACCGTCGTCGGCGATCGAAACGTCCACCGTGCCGTTTGGGGTGTAGCGCAGCGCGTTGTCGAGAAGCACGAGCACGAGCTGCTTGAGGCGGTCGGGCTCGCCTCCCACCGTCACCGCGTCGATGGCACTCACTCGGAGCCGCCGGCCGGCGATACCTTGCAGGTCGGCGAACGTCTCCATCAGCACCTCGTCGAGCTGAACCCGACGCGGCACGAACGCTTCGAGAGCATCGGCGCGCGCGAGCACGAGGAGCTCGTCGACGAGCCGCGAGAGCCGCTCCGTCTCCCGGCGGATCTGCGCGATCGCGACGCGTTGGCCTGCGGGGTCGGCGTCGTTCGCGGCGAGGAGCTCGGCGTTCCCGCGGATCGTGGTGAGCGGCGTTCGCAGCTCGTGCGACACGTCCCCAACAAAACGCTGCTGTTGGCGGTGCGCGTCCTGGAGGCTCGCGAGCATCTCGTCGAACGTCAGCCCGAGCTGCACCAACTCGTCCTCGTCGCCGCCGTCCACACGCACGCGGCGTGAGAAGTCGCGCGATCGCGCGATCTCCCCGGCCGTTTCGGTCATGCGCGCGATCGGACGCAGCGCGCTTCCCGCGATGGCCGAGGCCCCCGCGGCACCGACTCCGACCGCGACGAGCGCGAGCAAGAACAGCGCGGTCCGGAGCTCGGCGTTCGAAGCGTCGACCGAGGCCAGGTTGACAGCGGTAACGACCTTCACGGTGGTGCCGGCGACCGCAGCGACGAGCAGCCGCGCGCGTCCGCTCGGGGTCCAGGTCGTCAGCCAGCCTGGGCCCAGATCGCCGACCCGCAGATCGGCGAGTGCGGGATCGTCGGTGCTTCCAGCGCTGTCGAGCAGCGTCGGACCGTCGAAGATCCACACGCCGTGCGGCTCGTCGATCATGCGATGCAGCTCGACCAGGCGCACGTCGGCCGCGGATCTACCTCCGGTCATCTCGAGCACGACGTCGGCGATCGCGCGATCGGTCATGTCCGTTATCGCCGCATCCACGTCGGCGTCATGCGACTCCGCGTGGAGGACGTAGGCGAGGGTGAGCGCCACCGCGAGCACGACGCCAAGAAGCACGCCGTAGAAGAGGGTGAGACGGCGACGCAGGGTCACGACCCGTCTCGGAGCGTGTACCCCGCGCCGCGCAGGGTGTGGATCAGCCGCGGCTCGCCGCCGGCCTCGAGCTTCTGCCGGAGGTATCCCACGTAGACCTCGCACACGTTCTCGTTGCCCTCGAAGTCGTACCCCCACACCCGTCGTGTGAGATCGGCCTTGGGGATGACCTGTCCAGCTTCTCGCATGAGATGGAGCAGGAGTCGATACTCGGTCGACGTCAGCGTGAAACGACGCTGGCCGCGGCTCGCATCGTGACTCCCGGTGTCGAGCTCGAGGTCCGCGACGCGAAGCACCTTCGGTGAGGGTTCTCGCCGTCGAAGCACGGCGCGAAGGTGCGCCGCGAGCACCTGAAGGCTGAAGGGCTTCACCAGATAGTCGTCCGCGCCAGCGTCGAGACCGACGATCTGATCGCTCGCCCCGTCCTTCGCGGTGAGGATGAGGATGCCGAGATCGGGACGTTCGCTGCGAACTCGTCGGCAGACCGCGAGGCCATCGGTCCCTGGCATGAGGACGTCGAGGACGACCGCATCGGGTTGCCACTCGCGTAGCGAGCGCAGGGCGGAATCGCCGTCGGGCGCGGTCCGCACTTCGTATCCCTCGCGTATCAGCGTTCGCGCGACGACGCTCGTGACACCCTCGTCGTCGTCCGCCACAAGTACGCGCTGCGCCCTGTCGGTGGACATGGATGCAGTGTCAGGAGGGGCCTGACAGCCGGAATCTGCCGGTAGGACCACCTCGTTAGTGCCGAACGGGCCTTTTTCTCAGCCTCTTCTTAGGTGAGCGTTCGCTCCAACCTGAGAGCGCACTGAGAGCGCTGACACAGGCAGGAGGCTGGCGATGGCGCTGGTGTCACGGAGGCAGCTCCTCGGGAGACTGGGAGGTATCGGAGCCGGAGCGCTCGCGGCTGGCTTCGTTCCCCTGGCGTTCGCCGAGGCCGACGCTGCCGAGACCGGCCCCCAGCGCCAGTGGGCGATGGTGATCGACCTCCGCAAGTGCGATGGGTGTAAGGCCTGCACCAAGGCCTGCCAGGAGACCCATCACCTTCCTGAGAGCTTCGAGTGGATCAAGGTCTTCGAGGTCCACGACAAGCAGGGCGGCTCCTTCTTCATGCCGCGCCCATGCTTCCAGTGCGAGAACGCGCCATGCCTGAAGGTCTGCCCCGTCGCCGCGACCTTCAAGACGAGGGACGGGGTCGTCCTCGTGGACCAGGATCGCTGCATCGGGTGCCGCATGTGCATGGCGGCCTGCCCGTACGGCGCGCGCTACTTCAACTACGGCGACCCGCCCGTCGCGAGCAATCCCTTCCAGCACCCCACGCCTGAGTTTCCGGTGCCGCAGCAGAAGGGCACGGTCGGCAAGTGCATGTTCTGCGTGCACCGCAGCGCGAATGGCGAGCTCCCCGCGTGCGTCGACGCGTGTGGCATGAAAGCGATCTGGATCGGCGACCTGGTGGAGGACATCGCGACGAACGGCGACGAGACGGTCCGCCTCTCGACCTTCATCAAGGAGAACGACGCCTTCCGCTACAAGGAAGAGCTCGGTACCGGTCCGCGCGTGTACTACATCGCCGGCCACGGCCAGCTCCTGGACTACTAGATGGACACCCGGACGCACGAGCGCTACGTGGCCCGCGCCATGTGGTCGATCGGCCGCGGCGACGCGAAGTTCTGGATCAGCGTCGTCGTCCTCTCAGCCCTGGTCGCGGCCGGCTTCTATGCCTACATCTACCAGGTCCAGCGTGGACTCTGGGTCACCGGACTAAATCAGAAGGTCTCGTGGGGCTTCTACATCATCAACTGCGTCTTCTTTATCGGGATCAGCTACGGCGGCGCGATGACGAGCGCGATCCTCCGACTCACCAACGCGAAATGGCGGGCGCCGCTGACGCGCATCGCCGAAGCGACGGCCGTCGCCGCCCTGCTCGTCGGCGCGATCTATCCGATCATCGATCTGGGCCGGCCCGACCGCTTCCTCTACACGATCCAGTACGCGCAGGTCGGATCGCCGATCATCTGGGACCTCGTCGCGATCAGTACCTACATGATGGCGAGCCTCGTCTTCCTGTATCTGCCGCTCATCCCGGACCTCGCGACGACGCGCGACACGATGCGGCCGGGCCTGTTGCGCCGGATCTACGGCATCCTCGCGCTCGGGTGGCGCGGCGCCGTGGGTCAGGAGCGCTCGCTGCAGCGCGGCATCGCGGTCATGGCCGTCCTCATCATCCCGCTCGCGATCTCGGTGCACTCGGTGCTCGCATGGCTCTTCGCGGTGACCGCGCGCGGCGGCTGGCACAGCACGATCTTCGCTCCGCTCTTCGTCCTCGCCGCGATGCTCTCGGGTGTCGCCGCGGTGATCATCGTGGTCGCCGTCTTCCGCAAGGTGTATGGCCTGCAGGAGTTCATCACCGCGAAGCACTTCCGCTACCTCTCATACCTGCTCATCGCACTGGGCATGGGGTATCTGTACTTCATGGTCAGCGAGTACCTCACGGAGGGATACCTCCTCGACGCCGCGACGACGCCGGTGCTCGAGGCGATCTTCGTCGGGACCTACGCACCAGCCTTCTGGGGTTTCACCTTCCTGGGTCTCATCTTCCCGCTCCTGCTCGCGGCGGTCCCCGGACGGTGGGCGATCGGGCGCGTGTGCGCGGCGTCGGGACTCGTGATCGCCGGCATGTGGCTGAAGCGCTTCCTCATCGTGGTCCCCGGCATGGCCGAGCCGGTCATGCCCTGGGACTGGGGCCGGTACGCACCGACATGGGTCGAGGTGACGATCACCATCGGGACCGCGGCGGCGATCCCGCTGATCCTGATCCTCTTCTTCCGCTTCTTCCCGGTCATGTCCGTCCACGAGATGGAGGAGGTCGAAGGCGCATCCGAGCCGCGCGCCGCGGCGCTGGTGCCCAGCTTCGCCTCGGGAGGCGACGAATGAGGCGCATCGTGATCGCGTTCGCGGCCGTGAGTATCGCGGCATTCGCACTGCTCGGACCCGGACGCTCGCTCCTTCCCGCCGGGACGCGGCCCGTGAGCGCGCTGGCCGCGCCGGCGCCCGACGCTGCCGCGCCGGCGCATGCCGGACACGACACGGCGAGCGCACGCGCCGTGCGAGCGGCGATCGCGCCGCCGCCGGACGGCGCCCGTGTCGAAGTCAAGACGCGCGCAGCCGCCAAGGCGGAGCTCGGATACGTCATCGAGACACGCGTCGTGAGCCCCGACGGCAAACCGGTCAACGATGCGATCGTCCGGTTCTACGACCTCGTCGACTTCTTCGGCCCGCGCGAGGAGCTCATCGGGACCGCGCGCACCGACGGCCAGGGGAACGCCTCGCTCAGTTATCTGCCGGCGTCGACCGGGTCACACGACATCGCCGTCCGCTTCGCCGGGCAGGGATCCCTGGTGCCGTCGGTGGGCACCGCGACGTTCGAGGCGACGCTGGCGGCGCCACCCTATCGCAGCGACGAGCCCGCTCTGCTCGGCTTCACGCGCCTCGTCCCCTACGCCGCCGGCGCGATCGTGCTGTCGGTCTGGGGCCTCATCGCGTTCGCACTATTCGGCACCGCGCGCGGCATCGCCGTACGCGCGGTCAAGACAACCGCAAAGGAGGACACCGCATGACGTTCCGATCCCGCGCGCTCGCATCCACCGCGGCCATGACCTTCCTCGCCGGCGTACTTGCCTCGTGCGGAGCTGGCACTGGCGAAACGGGGACGTCCGCTACGACGGCACCGACGACCGCGCCGACCGTCGCGGCCACCACCAAGCCCCAGGTCGCCACGTTCCTCATCCTGCAAGGCGACACGGTCCGTAGCCCCGAAGGGCTCACCGATGAGGAAAAGACGTTCCTCTCCTGCACGCAGCAGAGTCGGTTCCCTCAGGGTTCGCGCATCGTGTGGCGCTACCGGGCGCTCGACCCGCTCTCGAACAAGGCCCTTGACGACAAGGCCATCAAGTCGTTCGACCTGATCACTCCAGACGGGAAGGCAACGGCATTCAAGTACGGCGGGCACGGTGGCACCAAGGAGGCCCCCGCGGAATTCTTCTGGACCGCCGGCTTCAGCGTGCCGAAGGACTACCCGACCGGAGCGTTCACCTACCAGATCAAGGCGACGAGCCTGGACGGCGCGATCGGTACCTGGAACCAGTTCTTGGTCCCTGCCGCCCAACTCCAGATCGTCCCTGCCGGAAAGAGGTAACTGAAATGAGGCGTGTCGCCGTCGCGTTCGCCCTCGCAGCCATGCTGTCCGCGTGCGGCAGCGCATCCAAGACGCCCGAGCCGAGCGCGAGCGTCGCCGCAACGCCCAAGCCCACCGCGTCCGTGGCGGCGGCCGCCTCAGCGCAACCGTCGATCCAACCACAGGAGATCGTTGGCAAGTTCTCGCTGGAACCGGCACACGGCCCGTGGGATACGCCGGTGACCGCGACGGCGAGCGGTCTCAAGCCATCGACCAAGTACGACCTCGTCTGGACCACCGGGAAGGTCCAGTGGAAGCTCTCGGACGACCGGAGCAAGTTCCTCGGGCGCGACGCCCGGACCGTGCAGAACGCTCTCCAGAGCGTCACGACCGACGCGACCGGCGGCTTCAAGGCCACCTTCGCCGTCCCGCAGGGATTCGGATACGCGCACGACGTGATGGTCGTCGACGCCGACAAAGTGATCCGCAACAAGAGCCTGTTCGATGTCGACATGGTCACGACGATCACGCCGACCAGCGGTCCCGTCGGGACACCGATCACCGTCGAGGTGAAGGGCATCGGCTATCAGTCGTACCAGAACAGCTTCCAGCTGGCGTATGACAACGCGTACACCGGCTGGGTATCGTCGATCACGACCGACGGCTACGCCAAGGTCGTGATCCCCGCCACCGGTTACGTGGGCACGCACATCATCACGCTCGGCCATTCCGAGTTCGGCGCGCCCTACATGAACCCGAACCAGCAGCCCGTCGTCGCATCGCGGCCATTCCCGCACATTCCCTTCACGGTCACCGATGGCGTCGCGGTGAAGCCCACGGCTGCCGAGGCGCAGGGCTTCGCTCAGATCGCGGCGAGGCCGGTGGCGCAGGGCATCTGGTCCGCTCCCTACGGAGCGGCTGTCGGCACGCCGGCGACGTTGAACGGCAAAGCGCTCGCCGCGAACAGCGAGATCGAGCTTCAATGGACGACGATGGTCGGCAACCGCTCCGTCACCGGATTCGAGGAGCGCACCAAGACGCTCACGAGAGTGAAGACGGATGCGGCCGGCTCGTTCAATTGGGCATTCCCGATCCCCGATGACCTCGGCGGTATCCACACGGTCACCGCAAAGCTCGGTGACGCGGTCGTCGCGAAGACGAGCGTGTACATCCTCGCGAGCGCCCTGCCCCTCTCCGTTGACAAGGGCCCGTCGGGCACGAAGACGACACTGCACCTGAAGGGTGTCGGCTGGACGGAGACCGAGCAGATCTACCACGTCGTGTACGACAACGCCTTCACCGGATACGCGTGTGCCTTCCAGAGCGCGGGCGACCTCACGATCTTCCTGACCGTGTCCGGGGCGCCGGGCTGGCACTACGTCGACATGTATCCCGGCATCTACCAGGGCAGCGAAACGCGGCCGGCCAACTACAAGATGCCGCAGCTCACCGCGCTGTCGGACCATCCCGGCGAACCACTGCCGATCTTCCGCTTCGCGTTCCTGATCACATCTCCGTAGACACACCCCTCGTGCCTGACACGCGCCGCTCGCGGCGGAAGCAGCGAGCGGCGCGTCCGGGCATCCGACGAGATCGATCCGCGGAACTCATACTGACGCCGACGAACTTGAGCAAGTCGAACGCGCACAGCTCCGACGCGCCACGATGTCATCGATGCACGAACGGGTGCTGAAGCCGCTACGTGTCCTGTTCGCCGCCGACGAGTCCCCGGGTTCAGAACGCGCCCGCGCTCTGGTGCGGAAGCTCCATCTGCCGAGGGGGTCGTCGATCCGCGTCGTCCGCGCGCTGGGTGCCGAGCCCACGGCGGCGGGTCTTCCAGACGCGATGCGCGACGAGGTCGTGAGCGCGGTCGTCTCGGCGCTCCAGGCCGAAGTCCAGGCGTTCGCGGAGCCGCTTCGGCAGACGCAGATCACACTCGAGGCCGAGGCACTTCGCGGCCGAGCCGCGAGCGTGATCGTTACGGAGGCCGAGCGGTGGGCGGCCGACCTTGTCGTCGTGGGCTCCCACGGCCGCGGAGCTATTGCCTCGGCGATCCTGGGTTCGGTCGCCGCGGAGGTCGTCGACCACGCTCCCTGCCCGGTGCTGATCGCCCGTGCCACCGACGTCACCTCGATCGTCCTCGCGGACGATGGATCGGCTGACTCAGGAACGGCGGCGGGCGTGGTCGCGTCGGGGATCTTCGCGGCGCCGGTCCAGGTGATCAGCGTCGTTTCCGTCACCCGGCCCCTGTCGTCGGGCATCGCCCCGACCGTCCGAGCTGCGGCCAGGGAAGCGTACCGGGAGGCGCTCGCCGCGGACCGCGTCGAACACGAGCAGCTCGTCCGCCGGCGTGCGGACCAGCTCCGCGCGGCCGGCCTCGAGGTCGCCACCGACGTGCGTGAGGGCGATCCTGGCGATGAGATCCTGGCTGCCGCTCAGGAGAGCCGGGCCGACCTCATCGCGATGGGAACGCGTGGACGTACCGGCCTGCAGCGCCTCATCCTGGGGAGCGTCGCGCGCAAGGTCTTGGGCCGCGCGAGCGGCTCCGTGCTGGTGGCACGCTCGCGCGGCTGACCCTATGCCGCGAAGGCCCGATGCCGGCGGACCGCCTTCCCTTGCCGGGCTCGGAGCTCTGCCCGCCAGGGGCTTGACGTCGCGGCGTCATAGCCTCGCTCGTACGCGCTCAGCGCGAGGAAGGCGATGACGATCGTGCCGAGCGCGACGCCCACGATCAGGCCAACGACGAACGTCATTCCGTCACTCCCTGGTGGATCGTGATCGAAGACACGCCGGACGAGATCGCGATGGTCAATCGGTTCGTCGCCGAGCTATAGCCGTTCGACTCCTCAGGACCCGAGATGCTGTTCAGGGCACCGGTCACGCGGACGCGGTACTCGACGCCTGCGGGGATGCGCAGGTCGACCGACGAGGCGCCGGTCGAGACGGTGACGGGAACGTTGCCATTCGCCTTGGGCAGCGCGATCTCGAGATTCGAGGCGCCATTGTTGATGGTCGCCTCTGTCAGCATCACGTTCGATAGGTCGAGATCGAAGTCGCCGGCTCCGAGGTTGAGCGTGAGGCCCACGGGCATGTCGGACGGCACGGTGACGTCCCATGCTCGGGCGATCCCACGAAGGGGACTGTTCTGATCCGTCGACTTCACTTCGACGATGGCCGACCCGCTGCTACGGACGTTCCACTGCAGGTCGATGTCCTCGCGGGTCGACTTGACCATGACGAGGTCCGGCATGACGGCGGCGGACGGGCCCGCCTTCACGGTGAGGTCGCCGGCCCCGTAGCCGAGCGTGAGCGAGAGCGACGACGCGCCGGTACGAAGCACGCTCTCCTGCGAGGTGAACGTGCCGGTGTTGATGACGTTCGCACCCGGTAGATTCGGGGTCGCCGCTAGATAGAACAGGGCCGCGCCGATGATCGCGATCTCGACGATCGCCGCGACGATCACCGAGCGTGGCCGTAGAAGCAGGTCGACGCCGAGGATCACGAGGAGGACCGGCCAGAGCTGGGCGACGCCCATCCATGAGACGCGATCCAGGTATCCCGCGTTGGCGAGCAGGAACACGACACCGAGCGCGATCAGGACGAGCGGGAAAGCCAGAGAGGGGGTGCGTCGCGGGGACTCGAACGTCATCGCCGGGCTCGTCATGGCCGTACCCTCCTGAGCAGAAGTGCGACACCCGCCGCGACCAGGACCAGCGGCCAGGCGAAGCGCCAGTTGATGAACGTGAACGCGCCGAGGTTCGCGAGCAGCCACAGGGCACCGATCGCGATGAGGACCGTGGCCAGCACCTCGTGTCCCCGCTCACCGAGCGCGACCGCCGGGGAGCCCTCGCCGACCGGGACGGCGATCCAGAGCACGATGTACAGAAGGACCGATGCGCCGCCGGCCAGTGCGAACACGACGAAGGCCAGGCGGACGAGTGCCGGGTCGATGTTGAAGTAGTGCGCGAGCCCGCCGCAGACACCCGCGATCGCTTTGTCCGTGGCGCTGCGATACAGCCGTGGCGTGGTTCTGATGTTCTCCATTGAGTGAGCCCTCCCTGTGTATTTCAGTACGTCGAGCTGGACCGCGACATTGCGGCGGCGGCATGCGATTCCGCCAGCTCTTTGATCCGGGTGAGCATCCGCTGCTCCATGACGAAGTCCATCGTCCCGAACACGGCGTTCGCCACGGTCTCCGCCGCACCATTCGCCTTCGAGCCGCGCCAGCGCGTGATGAGCCGTGTGCCGTCGTCGCTCGGCAGCAGGTAGAAGGTCCAGCTGACCGGGCTGACGGACTGGCCTCGGTACACGATCACTCGCGGCGCGCTCACCATCGCCACGGTGTACGCGAGGCCGGTCGGCGGGTGGAACACCATCTGATCCCCAACGTTCCGGTCCTGCAACTCTGGGTGGATGCGTGTGGCGGAGTGACCGTCCACGGCATCACCGGACCCGACGATCCGATCGATCCAGTCGTAGCTGTACATACCCGCGCGTCCGACGCCCATCTGCACGAGCCAGCGCCAGGTCTCGTCTGGGGTCACGTGGATCGAGATCGCTTTGGTGCCCATCGTCCCGGCGCCGGGAAGGATCTCGTCGCCCGGAAGGCGGATCGATCGCTCGACCCCCCACATGCCGGCGAGGACCAGGGGCACCCCAGCTATGGTGATCGCGATCTTCGTCTTGCGCCCGATCGTCATGGCGTCGAAGGCTCCACTAGCGCGCCGCCCTGGTAGACGATCAGGAACACGACGATCGCATCGACGAAGAGCGGCATGATCGCCAGCGGGCTGAAGTAGATCGCGAACAGCAGCGCCGACGCGGCGGACGCGAAGAGCACGAGAGGCTGCCACCACGTTGGTGGGACGACGAAGCCCCACACGCCCGCGATCGCGACAAGGAAGGCCATCGAAGCGAGACCAGCGGCCACGAGCGCAAGGGTCGGCGAACCGGTCGCGGGGAGCGTCGCCGGCGCGATGACCGTGGGAATGCCCTCGAACGCGGGCCTGGTCTGCTGCCCGAACGGCCAGATCACCCAGCCCTTCTCGTAGGGCGGCCCGCCGGGGACGAAGAACGTCGTCGGGAAGTGCCAGCCAATGATGAGCAGCGCGGTGAGTCCGATCTTGAGCAACACCTTGGTCCTCCCGTGCGCACCGATCGCACCGGGTCGATCGTGGCTCCCCGCGATGTCGCGAAGAAGTTCCGGAAGGCGCGACTAGCGATGCCATCCTTCGCTTGGGGGACAGGTGTTCTGATGACGCTGGCCGTAATGCTGCGCCTGACGCGAACGCCCCTATGCAGCAGACGTCGCGACGCGGCGCGCATGGGTGAGCTTGAGCGCCTCGGTCCAGCACGTCGTTGCGATCGCCAGCGCGGCCGCGACGAGCCACCCGCCCAAGGACGGCGGCGTGAGCCGTAACAGCGACGCGAGCGGTCCGACGTACTCGACGAGGACCAGCGAGCCGAGCGTCGCCCCGAGGATCCACACCAGCGCGCGGTTGCCCGCGAGACCGACGCGCCAGAGAAGGCGGTCCCCCGCGCGCTCGATCATGACGAGCAGCACCTGACCGAAGATGAGCGCTGCGACGGCAAGGCCGCGCGCGGCTTCCGCGGACGCGCCCGATCCGAGCGCGTACAGGTAAAGACCGAGCACGCCTGCGGTGAGCGCGAGCCCGCGCGCGAGAAGGCCCGCAAGCGCACCGCGGTCGAGGAGACCGGTCCCTCGTCCGCGCGGCGGGCGCCGCATGAGGTCGTCCGCAGCCTGGTCTGACTCGAAGACCAGCGACGCGGTCGGATGCACCAGGAGCTCGAGCCATACGAGGTGGATCGGCAAGAGGAGCAGCGGCGCGCCGACGAGCGGCACGACGAGAGCCGACACGAGCAGCGGGGCGTGGAATGCGATGAGGTACGAGAACGATCGGCGGAGGTTCTCGAAGATGCGGCGACCGTCGCGCACCGCCGCGACGATCGTCGCGAAGTTGTCGTCGAGCAGCACCAGCGTTGCGGCGGATCGCGCCACATCCGTGCCGCGGCGACCCATGGCGATGCCGATGTCGGCCTCGCGCAGCGCCGGTGCATCGTTGGTCCCGTCACCGGTCATCGCGACGACGTGTCCCTGCGCGCGGAGCGCGCGGACGATGCGGTGCTTCTGCTCGGGACGGGTCCGCGCGAAGATGTCGACGGTAGAGACCAGCGTGGCAAGCCCCTCGTCCTCGGCGGCGTCGAGATCGGCACCCGTCGCGACGCGAACGTGAGCCAGTCCGAGCGACTCTGCCACCGCCTTCGCCGTCACGGGGTGGTCGCCGGTGATGACGATGACTCGGACGCCGGCCGCGCGGCAATCGGCGAGCGCCTCGGCGACCCCTGGCCGAACAGGGTCGGCGAACGCGACGAGACCGACAAGCGCGAGCTGCGATTCGTCATCAGCGCGGTCGCCATGCTCGTTCACACGTGTTGATGACGCGACGGCGATCACGCGCATCCCCTGACCGGCGAAACGCTCGTTCGCGGCGAACGCGTCCGCCCGCACCTCACCGCCCGTGATGCCGCGTCCGGCGATCCCTTCGAGGGCGCCTTTGGCGTGCGCGCTGAGCACGCCATCGTGTCGCCAGACGTGCGTAAGGTATCGCTCGGCCGTGTCAAATGTGTGATCGCGGACGAGCTCGCCGGCGTGCAGCTCGTCGACGCCCGTCCCATGAGCAGCCGCGAAGCGCACGATCGCCTGGTCGAGCGGATCGTACGGGCGCGGTTCCGACGCGAGGACCGCGGCACGCAGCAGATCGCCCTCGGAGGCGTGCGGCGCGGTCCAGAGTGCGGCCACTTCGATCGTGCCCAAGGTGAGCGTGCCGGTCTTGTCGGTGCAGATCACGCTCGTCGCGCCGAGCGTCTCGACCCCGACCAGACGTCGCACGAGTGCCCGGTCGCGCGCGAGCCGCCACGCTCCGAGCCCGAGGTAGAGAGCGAACACCATGGGGAATTCCTCGGGGATCGCCGCCATCGCGAGGCTCACGCCGGCGATGAGCGCGGACGCGAAGTCCATGCCACGCCAGAGCTCGATCCCCACGACGGCGACGCAGAAGACCGCCGCGACGATGGAGAGCTGGACAACGAGCCGGCGGATGAGCGCCTGGAGCGGTGTCTGCGGCTGCTCGGCACTGGCCACGAGCTGCCCGATCGCGCCGTAGCGCGTCGCGCGTCCGGTCGTCAGCACGTTCGCGGTGGCTCGACCGGCCAGTACGGTCGTCCCCGCGAAAAGGTCGGCGTCCCCGGCGGCGCTCGTCTTCGTCACCGGGAGCGACTCCCCGGTCAGAGTGCTCTCGTCAACGACGAGCTCGGTGCCCGACACCAGGCGACCGTCCGCCGCGATCACGTCACCTTCGCGCACGACGAGCACGTCGCCGGGCACCACGTCAAGGGCCGGCACGTGCTGCTCAACACCGTCGCGGATCACCAGCGCGGTCGGCGCGGCGAGCCGCCGCAGACTCGCGAGCGCGCGCTCGCCCCGAAGCTCGAGCACCACGGTCACCGCCGCGATAGGCAGCAGCGCAGCGAAGGTGACCACCGCATCGACGACGTCGCCGAGCGCAAGATAGACCGCGCTCGCGATCACGAGCAGCACCGACATCGGATCGGTCAGCACCTGGACCAGGACGTGGCGGATCCCACCTGACGGTGCCTCGGGGACGAGTGCGTTCGGACCGAACGTGACCAGACGCTGGCGCGCTTCGATCGCGGACAGGCCGGTATAGATCGTGCGAGACGCGTGAACGGTCACGATCCGCAGCGTAGGCGGGCCGCGAGTAAGCTCATTAGTGCCGTTCGACGTGCAGGCGGGCGCCGTTCGGCCCTTGGCCCACTGGACCGACCGCCGCAGGCTGTTGGCCGTGAGCCTACTGCTGGAGAAACAGGCCGTATCGCCGCTGGACCGGATGGTGTTCTGTCCCTTGCGGTACCACGTTGTGCCACTCGAGCGTTGTCTTGACTGCAGCCGCTTGGTCCGCGCCGACGACAACGATCCGCCGCGTTACGTGGTCTGCGACGTCAAGATGCTCGATCGCCGCGCCGCTCGTTCCGCTTAGGGCCGTTCTGCCTCGCGGGCGGGTCCATTGGCACTTACCGCCGGGCCGCGCTTCCTCCAGCATCGTCTTCATGGACGTCATCCTTTTCTGGGTCATCGCGTTGGTGCTCTTCGCCGCCCTGAGCCTGCTGTTCGCGCCGGACAGCGTCGAGAAGCGGCGTGCGATCGACCACTACGGCAGCTGGGCTGGGCTCAAGGCCTAGAGGGCGTGAGGCTTCTCCCTTAGGGAGATTGCCGCGCACGACTGGAGCGCTTTGCCGTCTGTTCCCTCGAGCCTCTCCACGCGACGCTCGTCGCGAAAGGAGAGGACAGATGCCCACCACCATCACACCCATGCGCGACTTCGTGTCCCTGCGTGACGCGCTCGACAAGCTGTTCGAGGACAGCTTCATCAAGCCGCCAGTGCTCAACGGCGGTACGACCTTCCCCATCGACCTGTACGAGACGCCTGAGACCTACGTCATGAAGGCGTCGCTCCCCGGCGTGAAGTCCGAGGATCTCTCGATCGACGCGACCTCCGAGATCATCGTCATCAAGGGCGAGTACAAGTCGGAGGTCGAGGTGAAGGAGGACGCCTACCTGCGCAAGGAGCGCCGGTCGGGGATGTTCCACCGGAGCTTCGAGCTGCCGCTGAGCGTCGACCCGACGAAGATCGAGGCGACGTTCAAGGACGGTGTCCTGACGTTGACCCTCCCAAAGGCGGATGTCGTCAAGCCAAAGCAGATCAAGGTGAAGACCGTCTAGTCTCCTGCGCGACGCGCGCGGCTCTGATCCAACAGCGGCGATCCGGTCGAGATCGATCTCGGCCGGATCGTCGCGCTCAGAACGCTCCGAACGTCGGCCCTACGCGACGGAGTGGCGAAGGATCGTACGCAGCCTCGAGGACGCGACACGCCGCGGATCGGATAGATAGATCTCGTGCAGCATCTGCACAACGC